>JBAUVX010000281.1:0-17260 GCA_049583465.1 Waddliaceae bacterium
GCTTGAGAAAAAAAATCCTCAAAATGCAGCCTTGCCCTGCGGAGCAGGTGCGGAATGTGGGATTCAAGACTCGATATAGAATCCGACTGATCATCGGTTTTCTAACAGGACCTTCACCTGCTGGAGAATGTGCGCCTCATGGCGCACTTAGCGCCCATACTTTTACCCATAAGTTTTACTTGACATGGCGTTACCCTAGAGAAACCTGCCTTACCGGATTTAAATCTGTAGATTTAGCAAGTATGGAAAAAATTACTCAAAAATGATGGATTATCTAGGGAGAATGATCCTGGGATTTTTGTCAAAAAAACTTATGGGTAAAAGTATGTTGGCGGCTCCGCGTTAAATTTTTTGGCAAATGCGAGCTGCCGCTCGACCCCATTGAAATTCCTATCCTTAGGGTTGTGTTGAAACGATCCTATACTGATCTAGGGAATAAAGAGTATCGAGATGTCTCTTTATTTGTTCTTTCTCTAACAGCCGGTGATGATTATTAAGGATGTTTCCAGGGTCCCAGTGTCTGAGGAAATAATTCGAAAGAATCGTCGCCCAGAAATCATTGTCCCTTGAAGATAGCGGCCCGTCTAACAAAAGTCTTTGCTTTAACGTAACGAGCTCCTCTGTTTCTACCCCCCTGTTTTGTAAACATTTCAACTCTGAAAGAATGACTTCGCAAACAGGTTTGACGAGCGGAGGATCGCAGAGATATTCAATGGTTAACCAAGACATTTGTAGAGAGGGGCCAAGGGGAAACTCCAGTTTCACTTGAATTTCAAGGCTTTCATTTAATCGGTTTTCAACTGTATCCCTGAGTCTCATCCCGATCAATTTTACGATTGACTCAATGGGGCCGATATTCCTTTGATCAATGGCAACTTGAATAGGAATGGTCAATTTAGTCATTGATGTGGAACGATGAAAATGATCAATGATCTTCGTCTTCCTCTCTTTTGACATAAGGGGTAAAGGGTGCCGGGTTTCTATTGGAGGTTGAGGATTCTTAGGTATGGCAGCAAGATGCTTTGCAACTAGAGGACGTATGTTCTCAGGATCAAAAGGACCAACAATAACGCAGACGAAGTGAGAGGGATCTGCGACACATCTGTTGAAGAACTGTTCAGCGATATGAAAATTGGCCTTTTCCAGATCATTCATTGTTAAAGGCATAAGAGGAGGGAAACATTGACTATTGAAACAAAGGCAGACATCTTCAAAGCAACGAGAAATGTCTTTTGATCGATTTTCAATTTTAATTTTTTCTTTTCCTATGATCTTCCGGTAGGAGTACAAAGAAAAGTCGTGCTTAGCAAAACATAAGTTGATGAGAGTAAACAGGGTTTCTACCTCTTCCGGAATTGTCGACCCTTCAATGACGCGGCTAAATGGATTAATCACGACATTGAAATCAATAGAATGTTGATAAAGAAAAGCTTGCAGTTGATCAAATGTATAGTTACCCAATCCCGATCTCAGAGCAACGCTTGCAGAAAGTTCCCCGGAAGCTCTTTGTGTACAGGGAAGAGAAGAAAATCCTCCCATTGCGGTCAACCGGATGGCGATCTCATCATCAAAATCACTCTCCTTTAAAACAACCTTCATCCCATTTTTCAGCTGAATGACTTCGACACCTAGGTCGGAAATTTTTTGGACAGAAACAATGTTTGTTAAATCGGTGTGTGTTTCCTTCCTTTTATTTTCAGACTCGTTGGAAAAAACCGGCAAGGATGAAAAAAGCAAGGAAGAGATGAAGATCAAATTCGCCGCTCTTTTTAACATCTAAAACAACCTCCTTTCTATCGGCCCCTCTCCTTTAGTGGAGAGACCCTAAGCTGCCTTTTTTTAGGATATTGAAACGGCATTAAGATTCATTAAAGATTCTTGCGATTATCTTGACGGGAAACCACGAAATCCCAATTCTTGAATTTGAACGTGTATAGTGTTAGCGCAGAATTTTTGTATTGGGATATTCAAAAAAAATGATACCTTTTTTATTATGAGCGGAATAGCAGGCATCGTCTATCCAGATGTTTTTCAAATGAATCAATTGATTCTTCCTATGCTGGAAACCTTAAAATCCAGAAGTCCTCAAGACCAAAGCCAAAAGATCTATACACATCAAAATATTCAAATCGGAACGACAGGCGGTCGCTTTGCTTCCAACGAAAAGGAAACCATTCATATTGGCATTGACGGAAACATTTATAACAGCGAAGAGCTGCGGAAAGAACTCATCAAGAAAGGTTATGATCGTGTTCGGGAAAAAAGTCGGGATGAAGTTCTGATTCACGCTTATGAACTTTGGGGTTCTTCCTGTTTTGAAAGACTGGCAGGCGATTTTGCCTTAATGATTCTTGATCAGAACAAGAATCAAATCTTGCTGTGCCGTGATCGCATTGGAAAAAAACCTCTTTACTGGTTTCAAGACCAGCATCATTTTATTTTTGCAAGTGAACTAAAAGCTATTCTCGCTACAGGTGTCGTCCCTCAAACTCCTGCAATGGACGGGCTTTCTTCCTATCTCTTTTTTGGCTATATCCCTCAAGATATGAGTCCCATTGAAGGGATCAGCAAATTGCTTCCCGCACATTACCTTTGCTTCAACAGCGATAGGAGCAAATCCATTGCCTCTTTTTGGTCCTATAGCTCCTATTTCGAAAAAACGAATGAAAACTCCATGACAACGATTATCAAGGATCTCGACCTGCTTCTAAGAGAAAGTGTCAAGGTGCGCATTCCCAAAAAAAGACCTCTGAATGAAGAACCTTTAGGGTGTTTTGTTTTAGGAGGAATCGGCTCTGCCGGTATTGCCTATTACCTTGCAAATCTCCTTTCAGCAGAAAACCTCCGTTCTTTTGCAGTAGGTTTTGAAGGAGAAAATGACGAAGACATGAAAACAGCGGCAAATGCGAGCGGGCTTCTCGGCATCTCCAATGAGTCTTTTTTGATCACCTCTAAAACCTTTCTCGACGACCTTGTCAAAATTGCCTGGCATTTAGATGAACCTATAGCGGATCCCAACATTATCTCAACCTGGAAATTAGCCGAAATCGCAGCAAAAACAACATCAACCGTCTTTTCAGGGATGGGAAGCGATGAATTATTTGCCGGCCATAGCCGCTATTCGATTGCCGAACAGGGGAGCAAAGCCCTAAGAAGAATCGTCCAAACGCCGATGGCATGGATATCGAGAGTCCTCATTCCCTTCTTTAACCTCTTCTACAAACCCTTTGCCTATGAACTCCTCAAACAATCCCGCACAAATCCTTGGCAATTTCATTACCTGAAACAAAATGCTTTATTCGATCAACAAGAATTAAAAAAAGCATCGCCTAAGCTGGGAGGGATTTTCGATCCCGAAGTGTTTTTGCATAAATTTCACCACCTCCCCCGGGTTCAGTCAACTGTCGCCTCCTTTCTTTATTTCGATATAAAAACACGTCTCGCAGATTGTTTTCTCCTTCAATATGATCGATTGACTGCCGCCCATGGTCTTGACTGGAAAGCTCCTTTCCTCGATCGGCGCATTGTCGAATACCTTGCCGGTCTTCCGGAGCCGGAAATTCTTCAAGAAACAGAGACGGCTTCTTATCTAAAAAAAATCCTTAAAGATGTCTTTCCCCGATCGATCGTCTCCCGTCCAAAAAAAACGAGAAAATATTTTTTGAAAACTTGGATCGAAACCGAAACCTATCACCATATCTTTAAAACACTTCTCAATGGTAATCTCGTTGAAACAGGTTTAATTTCAAAAGGGTGGTTAATTCAGCAGCTCGATTCTCTTGGTCATCGACCTCATGCATTTCGTTATCTCTGGTCGATTCTCTTGTTGGAAATTTGGTTCCATCTTTATATCGACAGTCCGATTAGACCAACGCCTCCGAAACTCACTGTCGAAGAACTTCTAAAAGAACTCATGTAGCAAGGACGTCAGTATGACAGAAAATCGCTTGCCTATCGCTTCTGTACAAAAAGGAGAGAGGGCAAAGGATAGACAAGAAATGCAAAATCACAGAGGAAAAACTCAGGCCCGTTTTGAACGTCTGTGGCAGCGCAACCCGGAACAGTTTAATCCCATGAGAAATTGCATGGAAAGAGAACGCCTCGAAAGAACGATTGCATTAATCGAGCAACACGTGTCCTTATCGGGAAAACTTGTCGTTGATCTAGGATGCGGAGCCGGCCGTGTTTCCCTCCGACTGAAGGAAAAAGGAGCGACCATTCATGCCGTTGATGTTGCCAAAAATGCCTTGATGCTCATCAAAGAAAAACAGCTATCCGAGATCAAAACCCTCCATGACTGCCTTCCTGCAACTCTTCTTGATGACAACATCTATGACCTTGTTGTTTGCACAGACCTCATTGCTTATCTGCCGGAAAAAGAACATCGCTTATGCCTTAATGAACTGGCCCGGCTTGTAAAAGAGAACGGATTCGTCTTGTGTTCGACGCCGATTGATATTTACTCCGAAGATGCCTTAACACGCTTTGGGGCGTTGATCGATACGGAATTGATTGTGGTCGATTGGAAAATGAGCTACCATCGTTGTTATCTTTGGTTAAGAAATGTTATTGAAGCTCCAACGCATTTTTCCCAAGCAACAAAGAATCGGGACTTTCGCTCACAAGCCCTCAATCAGCGGCAGGCATTCTCTCGCTGGTGGTTTAAGATAAATAGTTCCATTGTCTTAGGAAATTTCTGGAATCTCTTCCAAGTGCTCAGCAAACCCATTGCTTCCTTTATTCGGCAAAGCCGGATAATTCTGTTATTACTAGAAAAATTGTCTCGTCTCATTTGGAGCGATTCAGGCATCAGTCATGCCATTGTCATTGCAAAGCGGCGGCCTCTGGTGGAATCTCCTCCCCCCCCGGAATTCGAGCCAATCGAAAGAAAGCAAAAAAAGAGTGTATGGGAGTGAGAGGTCGACGAAAAAAGAGAAAAAGAGTATCATGATGCGATTAACAATGGAAAGAGAGTCGACAGCCACAGTATTTATTCTTGAAGATAAAAAAGCCCTCTTAATTTTTCACCGCAAATTCCAAAAATGGCTTCCTCCTGGGGGACATATTGCCCCTAATGAAACTCCGGCTGAAGCGGCACGTCGCGAAGCAAAAGAAGAAACAGGGCTCGAAATCTCATTGATTGCCCAAGAAAATATCTGGATTACTAAATGGAACGCCAAGAGCTTTGAGCGTCCCTATCTGTGTTTGCTCGAAGAGGTCCCTGCTTATCATAACGTACCCGCACACCAACATATCGATTTTATCTACGTCGGACGGCCCGCAGGGGGTCGGCTCCGTCAAAATCGGGAGGAAACCGCCGGAATCCGCTGGTTTACCTTGGAAGAGATAAAAAACCTTGTTCCCGGTCAGGATATTTTCGCCGAAACGGTTGAAATCATTGAACAGCTTCTCGTCAGACAAGAAGCGGCAATTGGGGTGTAGAAACCCGGGTTAGAAGAGATGAATCGTCGATCAATTTTTATTGCAGCCACAGGTCAAAATATTGGGAAAACAACCCTCTGCCTTGGAATCATTGCCGGCCTATCCCGCCGCTATGGCCGAGTAGGGTTTCTTAAACCCGTTGGACAACAGCATGCAACCATCGACAACAACGTCAAGATCGATAAAGATGCTGTTTTATTCAAAACACACTTTAATCTCCCCTTCCGTTTGACCGATATGAGCCCCGTCATCATCCCCCCCGGTTTTACTCGTGATTTTATTGATGGACATTTTTCAGAAAAGACACTCCTGAAGAAAATTCACTCCTCCTTCCAAACAATTAGTCAACAGAACGACTACACGGTTGTCGAAGGAACAGGGCACGTGGGGGTAGGATCGATCATTGACCTTAACAATGCAAAAGTTGCCGCCGCGCTAGGATTGGATATGGTCATTGTAGTTTCCGGGGGATTGGGGTCGGCCATTGATGAGTTGGCATTAAACATCGCCATGTGTGAACGCTACGGAGTGCATGTCCGCGGCGTCATTCTCAACAGGGTCTTGGACCATAAAAGAGAGATGATCTTGGATTATTTCCCCCGTGCCTTGAAAAAATGGGGAATCCCCCTTATTGGATGCGTTCCCTTCAACGTTTTTCTCAATAGCCCGGCATTACGAGACTTTGAATCTCTTTTTCATACTACTCTTCTTTCGGGCGAGGAACATCATTACAGACATTTTCATCACTTCCGTTTAGTTGCCTGCTCTCTTTCCGCTTACAAAGAGGAAATGACCTCCAATGAACTTGTCATCACCCCTGCGACAAGAACAGATATCATTGAAGCAACCCTTGAGCATGCAAAAGATTCTGGGGGAATGATTCTAACAGGGAAGCACCCGCCCGGAGAGAAAATGATTAAACGGATCCAAAGCGCCGGAGTTCCCACTCTTTATGTTCCCCTCTGTAGTTATGATGCAATGAAAATGATTACTTCATACAAAGCGAAGATTCGAATTAAAGATCACTCGAAAATCAAAAAAGCCATTCAAGTCGTTGAAGACGCCGTTCACTTTGATACTCTTTGCAGAGGAAATGATAAACAAGAACTCGCCCCCGATTTCTTAAAGGCCCAATAGATTTCCCTGCCGTTTAACAAGCGGATGCAGGCTCCTGTAGGGCACGAGCGTAAGTAAGGACAACGCTTGCGAAAACTTTGACGATAAGGGCAGACACCTTGGTAGAAAGTGTGTTGAGAACCTATTGGATGGTATGTTTCCGCTGAAGAAGGTCCAAAAACGCTAAAGGTTGGGGTCTTGGTCGTCCCCGCTAAATGCAAGCAAAAGGAATCAACGGAAATGATCAGTGCCAGTCGGGCCATGAGATGCTGCAGTGCGGGAATAGACATCTTTTCGACAACAACACCACGATGGGAAAACTGTTGAGAAATGGCATGCACCATCTCTTTTTCTTCTTCGTTTCCCCAAATCAATAGGTAGCAACAGCGCCATTCTTCGTGAAGGCGATGGAGAAATTCAATGAGAGAGGAAAGTCTCATTTGTTTATTTTTCCAGGCCGACCCGGGACAAACCATCACGTTGGGGCCGTGTTGAAGATGGGGATGAGCCAATAGCTGTTCGAGCCTCTGCTTGTCCTCCGGAGAGCATCGTAAGCCGATATTGCCCGAAAAAAGCGGAGTATTATCATGAAAATATCCTTGGACAAGTTCAAGATACTGCCGGCGAATGTTTTTTTCAGGACTGGAATTGGCTTTCCATCGGGTGAACAAAATGTTTGGCCATTCGGCAACGCTTTTCCAACCAAAGCCAACCTTGATGTTGGCATATGCTAAGAACGTCAACACTCCCGATTTACTATTCCCCTGCAAATCAAAAACCACATCATATGTTTTTTTTTGCAGATGTTTTCTGAACTGCCAAAATGTTTTTATCTCCCGACCACGCCGCCATGCTTTGGTATGCACCGCCAACACCTGATGGATATGAGGATGAGATTGAACAAGTTCTGCGCAAGCGGCCTCGACAACCCAGTCAATTTCCGCCAAAGGAAATTGCTGGCGAATCCAATCGACAACAGGAAATGCGTGAATGATATCTCCCAAAGATGACGTCTTAATGACTAAAACCTTCATCATAACAAGGCATCCATAGCCTGTTGAAAATCTCTTGGAATCGGCGCTCCCACCCTAACTTTCTCTCCTGTGACCGGATGAAAAAACGCAATTTCCGCCGCATGCAGCAGACACCTTTTAGCATGATAACGGCAACGGTAATTTCTCTCATAGTGATAATCACCGAGAATGGGGTGGCCTATCTCTTTCATTTGCAGACGAATTTGATGTGTTCTCCCTGTTTTCGGAAAACAATGGAGCAAGGCGCATTGCTGCCCTTGTTTGACCGTGCGCCAATCTGTTCTGGCATATTTTCCCTCCTCTCTTCTCGCAACTTTCCAAGAATTGTCCACTCTTTCAAGATAACTCTCGATGACACCTCTCTGATTCGAGGGAATGCCGTCAATCAAAGCAAGATAGCATTTTTGTACTTGTCTTCTTTTAAACAGCTTCAGCATGTGTTTTTCGGCTTCGATCGTTTTTGCAAAGACCATGACCCCTGTCGTCTCTCGATCTAAACGATGGACTAGGGAAACAGAGTTGAGAATCGCTAATAACCCCTTATCGTCAGATGTGATTCCTGCCGGTTTATCATAGAAGAGGAGGGCCTCATCTTCATACAGAATCCGATGAGTCTCTTTACTCTCAGGCTGTCGAACAAGAGCATCCATTTCCTGGTCATGAAAGATCACCCGGTCGCCCGCTTGCACTGTAAAAGAAGCAAATGTTTCCACAGAATGATTAACGAGACAGAGATTGCGTTCAATGGCCCGCTTTATTTGCCGCGCTGAAAACACTTGGCCTAACTTGGATCGGAGAAAAAAGACGAGTTTTATCCCCGATTCTTTTGGAAGCACAAACCACCTTTGCATAGAACCTGCCTTAACGTGTGTTCGACGTAAAAACCTAGTGTGTTTTGACTTTTCCCTCTGAATTTGCTTTGCTTCTTGGAAATGCGAATTTTGGATCGGAAAATGAATGTCTTTCCGCCCTTAGAGATCGCAAAGATTTTGGAAAAATGTGGAATCTATCTCTTAGATGAACGAAAATTGCTGTAAGAAGTGTTGATGATTTTCAGTGAACAGCCGTATATCGGTCACGCCGTATTTCAACATCGCCAGCCGTTCAACGCCAATTCCCCAAGCAAATCCATTATACTTTTCAGGATCAATGTTCCCATTTTTCAGAACATCGGGATGAACCATTCCTGCACCTGCAACTTCTAGCCATCCTGTATGTTTGCAAATGGTGCATCCGGTACCCCGGCATGCCAAGCATCGGACATCGACTTCGATCCCCGGCTCAACGAAAGGAAAGTAACTGGGTCGATAACGGGTTTCAATCTCTGTTTCAAAAAGTTTTTTGAGAAATTCATTCATTGCGGCTAAGAGATCGGCAAAGGTTACTCCCTCGTCAATCGCCAAGGCTTCCACCTGTTGAAAAAAGACATGGGAACGTGCGGTGATGGTTTCGTTGCGATAGACCTTTCCCGGAGCAATGATCCTAAGGGGAGGCTTGTTGCCTTCCATCACACGTGTTTGGATATTACTGGTATGTGTGCGAAGCAAAACATCCTTGGTGATATAAAAGGTGTCTTGCATGTCTCTTGCAGGGTGGTCTTTGGGGAAATTCAGCGCTTCAAAATTGTAATATTCCGTTTCAATATCAGGTCCATATTGAACAGAAAATCCCATTCCTTCGAGGATGTCAACCATGTGATCGAGGGTTTGTGTGATGACATGTTTTCTTCCCTCAAAACGACGCCTCCCCGGCAAGGTAATATCCAGCCATTCTTTTTCAAGGCGTTCGCTTTCTTCTTGCTGAAGGAAAAATTCTTGCTTATCGCGAATGCCTTCTGAAATTTCCAGCTTGAGATCGTTAATCTCTTTCCCATACTGCCGTCGTTCGTTCCCCGATAAATCTTTCAATCCCTGGATTAACGCTTGGACAGGCCCCTTTCTGCCAAGAAGTTCGACTTTGATTGCTTCCAGCTCTGCCGATGTCCCCGCCTGCTGCAACTGCTCATAAAATCTGTTTTTAATCTCTTTGACACCGGTCATGGCGTTAAAGCGTGTTTGGCGTGATCGACTAAAGCGGTAAAGCTCTTAGGATCGTGAACCGCCACTTCGGCTAACATCTTTCTATCTAAAGCACATTTAGCTTTCTTTAACCCATGAACGAACTGACTATAGGAGATGCCGTTAATTTTAGCGGCAACGCCAATGCGTGTAATCCACAAGCTCCGAAAATCTCGTTTTTTTCGCTTACGGTGGCAGTAGTTAAATGCCAGGGCGCGCATCACAGCATCTTGTGTCATTCTGAGGTGATTTTTTCGGTCTCCCCAGAATCCTTTGACTTTTTTGAGCAATCTTTTCTTCCTGCGATGGGAAGCGACCGCATTAGTGACTCTTACCATTTATACACCCATCATCCGTTTATATTTTTTTACATGCGTCGCCGCGACAAGCGCGGGCTTTGCGAGCTGCCGCTTACGCTTAGGCGATTTTTTTGTCAAAATGTGTCGCAAACCGGGATGCCTTCGTTTTAATTTTCCCGTTCCTGTGACGCTAAACCGTGCTGCAACGGCTTTTTTTGTCTTCATTTTAGGCACTATATTCCTCGCTATTTCTTTTTTTTGCCGATTGCCGGGGCTAAAATGACGTTCAAAAAACGCCCGAATCTCTTGGGTGGAAATTCTTGTGTGGAAACATCGATCAGATCTTCACACACTTTTCCAACTAATTTCTCCCCAATTTCGGGGTGAGCCATCTCCCGCCCACGGAACATGCAAGTGACCTTGACTTTGTATCCCTTACCGAGAAATTCTCGAGCACGCCTCAGTTTTGTTTGCAGGTCGTGTTCGTTGATATTCGGCTTAAATTTTACCTCTTTCACCTTAATTTGGCTTGAGGCTTTTTTACTCTCTTTCTCCCTTTTTGTCTGATCGTAGCGAAATTTACCATAATCGATAATTTTACAAACAGGAGGATTTGATTTTGGAACAATCTCTACAAGGTCGAAACCCTCATCAGCCGCTCTTTGCTGAGCTTCTGCTATCGATAATATCCCAATTTGTTCCCCTTGTTGACCAATGACTCTAACTTTAGGAGCACGGATTTCTTTATTTATTCTCAAATTGCGTGATCATCTCCAAATTTCGCGTTGCTTGCGCTCATTACCCTCTGAAAATTAGTGAGAAAAGCCTCCATGCTTTCCACTCGCCTTCTCCCTTGTTTCGTACGAATAGCAATCGTCCCCTCTTTTTCTTCTGCATCTCCCACGATCACAAGATAGGGAATTTTTGCTTGTTCTGCAGCATAAACTTTGGCAGCAACAGTCTCATGTTTCTCTTCGATGCCCACTCTAACCCCCCGCTTTTGCAACTGGGCGCTTACCTCTTTTGCATAGCGGCGATGAACCTCCTTAATCGGAATGACCCGCACCTGCTCCGGTGCTAGCCATAAGGGGAAAAGGCCGGCATATTGTTCAACTAGGATAGCGAAAAAACGCTCCAAAGTACCAAAACAGCACCTGCCGATCATCAAAGGATTGTGCCTCCCATCGTCACTTCCTCGATAACACAGCCCCATACGCCCTGCAAGACCGCTGATTTCAATGGTTGGCCCTCGCCATTCACTTCCAAGCGAATCTTGCAGCCGAAGCTCTATGCGTGGACCTTCCCCCGCGGCTTGAATGGGATCATGGCAATAGTCAATTTGGCTCTCTCTCAGTGCTTTGGCGAGAAGTCCAACATCTTGGCTCTCGGTTTTTCTCTTTCCTTCTTGTGTTGACGACACCAGATACCACCGGTGGTCAACGTCAAACAGTTTAATCATTTTCTTAAAGAAAAGCAAGGAAGAAATAATTTCTTTGCTTCCTTGGTTTTTCTCACAAAAAAGATGCGTGTAATCGGCGGTGACAAGTCGGGATCGGAGCATCCCGCACAATCGATGAGAGGACACGGGAAGCTGCGTTTGTGCAATTTCTGCATATTTTACCGGAAGTTCTTCGTAGGAGAATCCTTTTGCATTAAAAAGCCGGGCATGGTTGACAGCATAGAGGGGGCCTGGAGTAGAAAGAAATTGATATCCTTGTGCGAGATGCCGGCCGGTCCACCAGTCGATCAGGATCCTCTTGATTGTTTCTCCTTTGGGCAGCCAAGACCAGCACCCCGGATCTACCCCTTCTTGCTGACAAACTAGATCGAGAGCGGGCCCGAGTTTTTGGTGGTCTTTTTTTTTGGCTCGACCCCATTTTTTCAAAAATTCTTTCAACAGCTTTTTCTCGGGAAAGGCCGTTCCTTCAATGTATGTGACGACAACTTCCTTGCTATCGCCGTCAAGCGCTTCCTTCTCTTGGGTGATGGTCAGGATTTTGCAAGCGCCCGCTTCTTGAGTTGAACTAAGATAAGGAGGTTGGCAACAGCCAAAATACTCCTCAATTTGTAGAAGGGAAACAATGTTGGCGGGAAAGTTTGCAATGGCTTTTGCAAGGTAGGGCTGCCGATGATGATGAAGAAATTCCACAGCATTTTCGCGCATCATTTCCCTGGACTGAATGGGGACATCGCCGGCGATGATCCGCTCCACAGCGCTTGCAATGGGAAAAATGGCCTTTTCATCAATCGATCTAGGCAACACAAAAGCATAAGTAAAACCGATGGGAGTGAGGCCGCCTCCGATGAGCTTGGCATCAGGGTAAAGTTGAAGGACAGCGGCAGCCAAAATTTCGGCTGCTGTCCGTCGGATGACTGGCAACGATTGCGGCATAAGTGCGACGGTAACCCGGGTCAATGGCAATGGGATATAGTTGACTCGAACAACTGACCTCCACGATGTCAACGTGGCGCTCTAACCTACTGAGCTAATACCCCATGGGGTGAATGATACCAGAGATGTGCGATTCCTTCAACCCGCAAATTTTGAAAGCCTGGACAAAAAACTTGCTCTTAGAAGTTTGCTATGTTACTTTTGCTTCACGCTTCTTCTTGGAATCTATTCAAAAAAAACCCTCTTTCCAAACAAATAGAGGCACCGCAGATGTCTCTTGCCGTCAGTCGTTGTATTTTTATCCTTATTTTCATTCCGGTTTCATTGTTTGCTAAATACAATGTGTCGATGTGCACGATTTTTCAAAACGACGCACCCTTCCTTCGCGAATGGATAGAATTCCATAAAATGCAAGGGATCGAACATTTCTACATGTACAATAACGATAGCAGTGATGATTACTTGGCCATGCTTCAACCCTATATGGATAAGGGTGTGATCACTCTCGTCCAATGGCCATATGACTATAACGAAGGAGATGTTGTTGCGTGGAAAGACATACAGACCGGCGCGTATATGGACTGCATTGCAAAATATGGCAAAGACTCGCGGTGGATTGCATTCATTGATAGCGATGAATTTCTGTTTTGCCCTTCAGGTAAAAAGCTTCACGCATTTCTAAGACGTTACAAAAATCACGCTGCCGTGTGTGCCAATTGGCTGATGTTCGGCACTTCTGATGTGGAGGTAATTCCCGAAGACTGCCTCATGATCGAACTGCTAACTCACTGCTCTCATCCGAGCAACAGTGTCAACTCTCACGTCAAATCGATCGTGCAGCCCAAGTTTGTCGTGGGTTGTCCAAATCCTCATTATTTTTATTACAAAGAGGGTTTCTATGCTGTCGGATCCGACCTAGCTCCGATACCGGGAGCATTTTCTCAAATAATCAACCACGATAAAATCCGGATCAACCATTACTGGACGCGCACTAATCGATATTTTCATGAATTTAAGATCCCTAGCAGGCACAAGAGGCGGAGAGAAAAAGAAGATAGTCTCGAAAAGGCAGCCGAAGCTTTCAATCAAGCAACCGACGATAGGATTTTGCGCTTTGTCCCCGCTCTACGAAAAAGGATGAAGCTAAGGAGCCGCAGTTGATCGGCTAATCATATCCCATCTTCTTGCGCAAAGCCGGTACAAATTGTAAAATTGCAGAGTCATTATTCACATTATACGCATTGGCCATTGCTGTTAAGTTGGTTTCGTTTTCTCCTAACCTTCTGTTATGGCGGCTCTTGATTTTTTTCTCGCGAAAGTGCTTTTCGGTCCGTGTCCAGTAATGGTTAATGCGAATTTTATCGTGAGAGACATATGGGGAGTTGCCTCCGACAATTTTATTCCCGTCTGCCCCGACAGCAAAAAAACCCTCTTTATACACAAACGAATGGGCAGTATCACAGTCTTTCACGCACTTGGGCTGGACAATCGATTTCACCCGTACATTGCGCGGATTGTTCGGAGCGCTGCACATGGTAAGCATCTCGATCATCAACGTTTGAGGAGGGACTTGTTCAATATGGGAGGTTCCGAAAAGAAGCCAATTCGCACAAACGCCGCCATACTGTTGATACCTCTTTAGGAAACTGGTGAGCAACTCTCCGTTAGGACAGAATAAAAATTCATCCGCGTCAATTGCTGCCAGCCATTTTGTTCTAGCTCCATATTTTTTCAGGCAGTGCAAATAGGCCGATCTTTGGATTTTTATCCACTCTTTAGTATTTCCCTGTTCATATGTATAGGGCCATTCGATAAGGGTGACTATTTTTGAATGCAGATAAGGTAATAGCAGCTTCTTGTAAGCGTCCGAGCTATTGTTGTTGTATAAGTAAAAATGTTCAACCCCCTGGAGCTTATGAAACTCTATCCACTCCTTGAAATATGGCGCCTCATTTTGAAATATGGCGCAGATGGATAATTGATGTTTTGCGAACGCGTTTGCGAAAAGAAGCAAACTAATTGCGAGAATTTTGAGAGCATGTCGCATAGGTTTTCTCCAATTATCACGACTTTGCCATGTCGAAAATTTAACCTTGCAGTTTTACCTGACGAGCGAACGGAAAAAGTCGCACATGGCGTTAATTTATAATTTTAACGGGAATTACTGTCCGGAACCCGGGTTAGAAGGTAATGCTTCCTCCAACGAGCAGCCCCTGCCATCCAAATGTGCGGTCTGTGGATCCCGTCCCCTGTCTAGGGTCTCCACGTATGAATCGGCGATGATGGGGGAGATTATGCCATTCGACAAACTCATAACCCAGTCTCAGGGCAAAATCCGCATCGAAAATACAGCAATGATAAATAGCCCCTGCTGAGAGATGATACCCCGGATAAACGCGGTAACACTCATTTTCAGAAACTTTGAGAACACTTTTCTGCTCAGATGGGAACTCGCCGACTTGAACATTTTTTGTGTCGGGCTCTCCGGTCAACACTGAAGTCGAGCACTTTCCGAAGAGGCTCAAACCATTAGCGACCTTACACTCATATTCCGCCCCCACGCGTAATCCGAAAGCATAAAGGTTTGACTTCCATTTGATGTCATGCTTGACATCAGAACCGGCTTCTTCCGCTTCGACTTCGAGGTGTAATTTCTGTTCTAAAGTCAGTCCGGCAAAGCCGAAAAATGGACGAAAAATGCTGCAATTCCCAAAACGGCAGGGAAAGGCCGCTAATACATCATAATCATAATAGTGGACTCTCCAGCATGCCTCCACCTCATCGACGATCCCGGTCAGGGCATCGCCCAAAGGGGGGACGATAATCCTTTTATCGGAAAATTCCGGTACAGACGTTGAAGCAGAATCCCGACTGTATATCCCTGTCCAAGATGCACTAAGCCCGCAACAACCGCAGAAGATCGAAGGGGCGTAAACCCACACCCTCCCTCCGGGCTCCCAACTTGGACAAAGGGTCTTGTGTCTCACTTTTCGCTTCTCGATACCGGGTAAATCGAAAATAACGGCGTATTCCAAATGGTCAAGGCAAGGCTTCCACCAGATGAATTCCCCGCCCACCTCCAATCCTCCGAAAGTGCAAGGATCGCAGAAACTCCAGGAGCTGCAATAACTGGCATCCCCATCATACCCCCAGACTTTTGCCGAGGGCAGCGTGAAAAGACACAACCATGCGCTGAACGCTATCAGAGCTGCCTGACGACTCCATATCTTCATGTGCATATTCTCTCCTTTTTTCTAAGCAGTCTATCTTTGAACTGCGAATTTGTCGACACCCTATCAGATGCTATGTTTTTTTCTTCTCATTAGAGAAACTTGGAGAGAGAGGAACGGGATCGTGAACCCATTGCTTTTTTTTCGCTGCTTTGCATACCCGTTTTTTTAACCATTCAAGCGTTGTCATCGTTTTTTGAATGAATCTTAATTCCTCGATTCCCATTTCTCTAACCTTTTCAAAATCTTTAAGGGAGCAGGTTTCTCCTTGATACTCACAGCTGCCATTGGACTTGAGTTGCTTAATAAGTTGTAAAGGATCTTTTTCCGGACAGTCAAATCCAAACGGACAAGCTCCGGCTTCAAGTAGATCAACTGCCTCCTGATATTTGCCATGTGCAACCGCCTCATAGAAGGATGAAGTCCCTGATAATGACAATTGATCCAAGTCAATTGCGTTCCCATATTCCGATAAGCATTTCAACATGTAAGATAAAAGAGTTTCACCCCACACTGTCCATCCCTCTACTTCATAAACGGGACCATGAGCATGTATGCAAGCTAAGTGCAAGGCTGAAAACCCGGCTCCGTTTAAGATTAAAAAATCGACCTTATTTTGTGCTGCGTAATGAATATACTCTTTAATCATTGGCCATGAATCCCTACTGCCGCTTTTTAACATGGCTGAATGTAGTGGTGTACAACCCTCCTCGTCCGGGATAGTAAAATCCGGTTTGCAGTCTCTGAATACTACTCGAAGCAACTTTTTTATTGATAGCCAATCCTCGGGCCAAAAATTTCTCCCTGCAATCGCGTGCGATAATGTTTTCCCTCGCTTATCTTGGCGATCGATAAAATTCTTTTCTTTTCCTTTCTTTTTCCATTCGAAGATAGCATGACGCAAGCGTTCAGCCGGGTTTGAAGAGTAAACAATCTTTTCCCATTCATTGGCTAGTTCATCTTTTTCACCGAATAGTTCATCTTCCTCTTTTATTGATGATTCCGGCACGACTTTGTCTCTACCCCTAGAGAGAAAAGTCATATCGCCCGGTTCAGAAAGTCTACTTGTCGATAGAGCCATTCCTAACCGATTGTCTTCTATCTGCTTATCAACATCAAGAGCATTCCTTGCAATGGTTTGCACTGCTCTATCAGCAGGACGATGAGATTCCCGCCCCTCTGCCGGGTATTGCACAGGATTTCCTAATGAGCCTAAATGACAAGACTGCGCATTGCTGCTACTAGATACCGACATATCCACCTCCTTAGGTTACTTTGAGACAAAAATTTTTTTACGGATTTAGTATATCCCTCGCTTAAAATTTTTTTACAGAAGTTTTTAAAGATTTCACCCCATGGGCGAATTGTTAATGCGTTATGAGACCTTCAAACTGTAAAGGCTCGTTGCCTAATTCCATATTCAGTTTGACACACACCGTATGAGCTAGCAATTTTCCCCAAAATCGAGAAGCCTGATGCCAAAGATTTCGAGCTCGAACCTTCTCTATATGAAACCGTGTAGACCATCTATTGAATGAAGAGTGTCGCTAAAAGCCCCTAAGGTAGTCGCTAAACGTTCCTGAAGCAGCCTCTTAACTATGTGAAGGTTAGCTGCTTGTTTTGCAAAGTTAGACCTGTCAGGAATGTTTGGGAAAAAGTGTTTCCAATGGCTCTTAAAGTACTCCCAAAT
>JBAUVX010000282.1:0-2086 GCA_049583465.1 Waddliaceae bacterium
CCTCTTGGGCTGATTTTGCGCTCAATTTTTCGCTCAACTTTCATAAGTTGAGATCAAAATTCATCACAAAATCACCCTCAAGATCCAAAAAATCGGCTGAAAAGCGTTTAGTGAGATAGGTTCATATCTTGGAACACTCTGACTAAGAAAAAGGGGAATGTCTTCTGTGCTCAACAATGTTTCATTCACAGAAATCTCTTTGCGAAAACTCAAAGCTTTTCTTACAAAGGACGTCACCTCGTTCTTTGTCAGAAGGTTTTCCTCTTTCACTTATCTCAATGTCACACAGTTTCTTGGAGCTCTGAACGACAATATTTATAAACTCCTTGTCGTCTATTTGTGTATTCAACTAGAGGGCATTGAAAGCAGTTATCGCATTCTCTCTATGGCGGGTGCGATCTCTATCCTTCCCTTTCTGTTATTTTCTGCCTCCTCGGGCATCTTGGCCGATCGCTTTAGTAAACGGAACATCATTGTTCTGACAAAGTTCTTTGAGTTAGTCATCATGATCGGCGGGATCTTTTCTTTTGCTTTTGAAAGTAAAATCGGCGCCTTTTTCACGTTATTTCTCCTTTCAACCCAAAGCGCCATCTTTGCTCCTTCAAAATATGGCATCCTCCCCGAGCTTGTAGAAACGGAAAAAATTACCAAAGCCAATGGTCTGATGACCTCCTTTACCTTTCTTGCCATTATCATTGGGACATTTTGCGCTTCCTTTTTATTGGATATGACGTCGCGCAATTTCTTATTTGCTTCCCTTTTCTGCGGCGTTCTTTCATTAATTGGGTTGTTGACGAGCTTTTGCATCGAATATACCCCCCCATCGGGGTCGCATCAGCGATTTAATGTTCTCTTTCTCCATGAGATCTACAAAACCCTAAAAATTGCCTTCAGGGTTCCCTCTCTTGTCGCTGCAATGCTGGGATCCTCTTTTTTTCTTTTCTTGGGTGCCTTTCTTCAATTAAACATCATTCCCTATGCAGTGCATTCGCTTAAAATCACAGATATTCAAGGAGGGTATCTTTTCCTTCTTACGGCAATCGGAATCGGTCTTGGCTCTCTCATTGCGGGAAAAATTTCCGGCAAATCGGTAGAGTTAGGACTTGTCCCTGTGGCCGGCATCGGAATGACCATTTGCTGCTATCTTCTCGATTTGTTATCTGAACATCTTGCAATTATTATCCCCGTGGTGTTGTTAATAGGGCTTTTCGGGGGGATCTATCAAGTTCCGTTGGATTCCTATATTCAAATATCCAGTCCTCATAAACACAGGGGGCAGATTGTGGCAGCCACAAATTTTATTAGCTTTTTTGGCGCTCTTTGTGCTTCTTTTCTTCTCTATGCGATGACTGAAATCTTTGGATTTGAAGCGGATAAAGGATTTACCATCATGGGGACCATTACCTTGATGGTGACGATTGCCATTGTCTTTCAATTTTTTGATTATCTGCGCCGTTTTGTTGCGATGATTCTTTCAAAATTGCATTTTCGCACCATTTTTAACGGCAAGGACAATATTCCGGATGCCCCGGTCATTTATCTCTGCACACATACTGCTTGGAACGACACCCTCTTACTATTAGGAGCTCAAAGGAGAAGAATCCGTTTTTTTATCGAACAGGAACAAGATCATTCCGGTTTTTTAAAATACCTATACCGATTATTAGGAAATCTTCCTATTGGATCACTCGAAAATGATCAAGAATGTATCTTTCAAATCCAGAACTTACTCAAGAAGGGGATTTCTGTTTGTCTTCTTGTCGAAAATCCCGATATCCATCGGGAATTGGAGAAAATAAGAGGGTCTTCGGTTTTTAATGCAATGCTCACCCATCTCAATGTCCCCCTCATTCCGGTGACGATAGAGCGGGGAAGCAAAGAAAAAGAGCACAAATTTTTCAGACGATTTTTAGAAAAAATTCATATTCCTGCAGCGATTTCGTTTGAGTCTCTAGAGTGAAAAAACGCCATGGGCGAATTGCGATTTTGCGATTTCGGTTGATAATGCGCAGGTACTAGTTTCACCACTCATTTAAAGCATGGTTGTTAGTGTAAAACACAGAGACACAGAGAGCACAGAGAGAAA
>JBAUVX010000283.1:0-4188 GCA_049583465.1 Waddliaceae bacterium
TTTCTCTCTGTGCTCTCTGTGTCTCTGTGTTTTACACTAACAACCATGCTTTAAATGAGTGGTGAAACTAGTACCTGCGCATTATCAACCGAAATCGCAAAATCGCAATTCGCCCATGGCGTTGATTAAGCTTTTTAGGGTATTGTTACCTCGACTTTTCAAAATTTTAGACTCAACTTCCTGATCCTTACACACAAGTCCCTATACCATTGCGGCTGCAAGGTATAGTCGAGATATAACCTTCTAATTTTCAGTTATCGAAAAAGAACTTAGAGACTATTACCTTCTTTCAGCTTTGAAACCTTATATATTTTATTCTCAATTATATAGAAGACTTGTGTGTAAGGATCAGCTCAACTTCCTATCAAAGCTGCATCCTATTAAAAAACAAATTTCAACATAGACCCTGTTCGCGCTCAGCATCCCATCCTTAACGTGCACACTACGCAACCTCTTGAAAGTTAAAGGTTTTCGAATTCACTTTTGTTTAAAAAGCTCATTTTACAATTATTAACTGATTATTTCACAATCTTTTCAAAAAAAAGACTATTGCTTTATAATAAAGAGTAATTAAGGTAGGTTGTTTAGTAAACTAAAAATAGGATGTAAAATGATAGTAGGCCCATCTGATATAAACACGTCAGGTCAACCGGCAAACATGTCAAGTGCCGTCAACCAACCGACGGCAACTGCAGGAGGAAATCAGGTAGAAAAGGCAAACAAAGGAATCGGGAAGGAGAGGGTGAAAAATGTCGTAAAAAAAATAGGTATGCTTCTTGGGGGGATAGTAGGAGTTCCGATTGCTATTCTTCCCATAATTGGCATACTCGCTTTTAAAAGAAGAACCATTTCATCGTCGGTTTTACTTGCTGCCCAGTGGTTAGGAAAGGAAGGAAGTCTAAAGTCAAGATTAATTGGCGAGATACCCAAGTTAGAACAAGATCCCCATCGCGAAGACTTTGAAGTCAAGGTAAATGAAAAAGTCACTCTTGAGGGTTCGATTAAAGTTCCTAGTTCTGTAGGAGATAACCATCAATTAGCTAATGACTTTCCCACTGTTGTCTTCTTTTGTCAAAACGGTGTTAGCTATCAAGAACAAATCAATGAGATTGGTAAAGAATACAATGATCGAGGATTCAATGTCGTGATGTTCAATTATAGGGGGGTGGCTAATAGCCGAAACGAGGGGGAAAGACCAAGTGCGCAAGATTTAATCAACGATGGCGATGCTGTGGTGAAGGAATTATTTGAAGGGAAGATCCCTTTAACCGGACAGGTACCCGGACAGAAAAGGGAGTATCTCAAAGCTCCTTCGGAAGAGCTTGTTTTGTTCCATGGAGAGTCTTTAGGAGGGGGCATTGCTGCTCTTTGTGCTGATAACCGACAACTTGCAGGGCGAATATTAAGCCGGACTTTTACGAAGTTTGAGGATGCTATTGATTCCTCTGTGAACAATTCTTTTAAATCGTCAAAAGCCGGGTATCAAAGCGGCAGGATAAGAGATGCGCTTAGTCGTGCAGTTAGCAAGTTTGGCAGGTGGTATACTAAACCCTATGTCAGCGGCCTTGATACTCAGAAAAAGTTGGAGAGTCTTAAAAGACGCTGTCAAGTGATCGTCGAGAGAACAGAGTTGGATGGGATCATATCGGGAACAGCACAATTGCGTATTCCGTCAGAGTCTGTAGCCGATGAGGATGATCGATCTCAGTTGTCAGACAAGTTCTCTCAAAGAACGGTTACTTATCAAAATCAAGCAATTATTCCCTCTCTTATCGATCATGATTTTTCTGTTATAGATCTCTCAGAATCAGAAGGCTCGCAGCCGGAAGTTCAACAAGAAGATGGGTGGGCTGTTAAAGAAGAGAAGATCCCGCAACAGACATTTTGTCAATCCTTAGATGGAGCTTACGAGCGAGTGTTCACCAAAGATCAAAAATTCAAACATATGCACGACATTCCGATAAGTGAACGAAAAGAATTGGACTGCCTGGTACGCCTGATGAAAATTAAAAGCATGATCCAGTCTGCCAATGAGGCTCTTTCAAAGGAAATGAATGCAAACTTGGAGGAATTGGCAGGGATTTTACGTGACAACAGTCTTTCGGATACCTTTCGTCAGGACATAGAAAATCAATTAGAAGCTATGAAGAGGAAGTGGCAGGAGTATCAAATAACGACACTTGAAAATCTCGCGGAGGAAATTGAATCTCCGGAAAAGGTCGAAAAGGAAAAAGTGTTTAGACTGGTTGAGATAAAAAATCAACTTGAAGCAACGTTGAAAAGAATAGATCCCAATGAAGAGAACACGATAAGAAATAGACTGAGAATTCTTAAAGAATCCCCACAATTCCAGGAAATTTTATTAAGAGAGATGGTTGCCAGAGATACATCTGCTTTAGGCGTAAAGGAGATAAAAAAACATAGAGGGGAATGTGTCGCTATTTTCTTAAAACATGAAGAGGGCCAAAGTAAAAATCAAGGTTTATTTCCGGAAGAAAAGTTGAGAGCCCTTCAAGAAGAGTGGCTAAAAAAACAAATTAAAGAATTAACTGACTTTAAAGCTATAGACCAAGAGGCATATGAACCAGAAACCGGAATAAGCATTAGGGACAATATAAAACAAAAGAAGGGCATAAAGAATCTGCATAGCACGGTAAAGAACTTTTTTCAAAAAATCCCTAATGGGAAGTTTGCTGACCTTGAGAAGGAATTTAGTGAATTGAGCAACGAATTAAAACCATCACTATGAGCGGGTTTAAAGAGTAGATAACGGGAAGAGGGTGTTCGGGAACACCCTCTTCTCAAGACTTTTTGCGTGAGGCAAAAACTAATGAGTTGCTGTAGGAAATAACTTTTGCTTCATACTTTGAATTTCAGCTTCCAGTTCTTTAACTCGTTCCTCAAAATAAAAGTTTTTTTCAGATACATCAAATGTCTCTAACAAGTTTTTTGAATCATCATGACTAAAATTGATCACACGATCCGTATCCAGCTTGCCCTTTTCTCGAAGGAATATATCGAGCGCATTTATTAGCTTTTCAAGTTTTTCTAGTTGATATAGGCCCTCAGAATGTTCAGGACCATCAAAGATATCGGGGAGCGCCTTATTATGCATTTCTCGCAATTCCTTTTCCATCTTATTGGAACTTTCAATCACATCCTTGATTGACTGAAGAAAAATACGATTTATCGAAAGCTGTACGATTTTTCTGATGGTGTTTTCCAACCATCCTTGGACGATCTTTTCCGGATCCGGACTATCCTCTTTGTTATTAAGCCGCATAGCCTCATCTATCGCATCCCAAACTGTTATCCGTTGTTGGATTTTCTCATCGGTTTTTCTATTAAGACAACTCAATGATTCTTCTAAGGTAGGTTGTACGTCAATTCTTTGTGCGGTAAGCAATCCCCTTATTTTTTCAAACGCCTCAATATCTCGCAGACTTATCTCTTGGAGTTTTTTATCAATCGTATTGATTCTCTTTCCATAGTCCTGCAGCAGATCCATACTTCTAGAATTGGGAGGGTTGCCGGTCATCTGAGAGAGGATGTTATCTTCCTCCGTCACTGTTTTGCTGTTCTCTTGCATAGACCATTCAACTACATCTTTCATTGAATGAAGAAAAAAACGGTCTATCGCAAGATTTGTGATTTTTACTAAGGTAGTGCCTAGCCATTCTTGGGCTAAAGATTTTTTAGGCCCAGCTTCATCTGCTTTGCTTTCTTCCGGTTCAGAAGCTAGCTTGGATTTCAGCTGACTCCAAACGATTCCGTAGGAAATAAATGTCCCTCGAGCTGCTGGGTTTAGAAGGTCAAAGCTCATATTGAATGTAGGCTGCATCGCCGCATCCAATCTATTTGCAGTCGATGATCGCTCCTGCTCTAACGTCTGAGGTTGAAATGTTCCATGGCTTTGAGTAGCTACAGGCGTTGTCATGATACTTCTCCTTTTTTTATGTGTATCGATCCATTAATTGCGAAAAAATGGTTTTAATACTAAAGAATCTAATAATTAATCTCAAAGACATTTTTGGATAATCCTTGTTGCGTAAGTCCTCCCAAAAAAAATCAAACGCAAACTCGCAAAGCCGCAAAGAAGGTTTTAAAGGCCATTAACGACCCTGTTGATCCCATCCTTCACACTTTTTTGACCGAAGTTGATCAAAATCCCCAGCCTCTTATTGGTTA
>JBAUVX010000284.1:0-9932 GCA_049583465.1 Waddliaceae bacterium
CGTCCTTTCTCTCTGTGCTCTCTGTGTCTCTGTGTTTTACACTAACAACCATGCTTTAAATGAGTGGTGAAACTAGTACCTGCGCATTATCAACCGAAATCGCAAAATCGCAATTCGCCCATGGCGCGTCCCAACTCCTTAATTTAAGCTTGACAGAGCACTAGGCAGTAGTTATTTCTTAATCCGCCCGATCAACGGTTTGAAGGATTTGGATAGCATGGCTTCCTTTTTGATTGCCTTGAGGAGTTGAGAGACGTGCTTGCTTTTCGTTTTTGCTGAATGTCGGTTTTCATCAAAAAGCTCTACGGGTCTTTCCGAAAGTTGAACTCTCTCGCTTTGGTGGCGATCAATCCAGATTTGGATGGCCTTTTTCATCTGATGGATGGCTGTTTGATTTAATCTTTTTTTTTCTGCTGTCATTTGCTTTTGCAATTTTTTGCGTGCTTTTATGATTTGTTTACTTTCTTTCGCTTTGTTCAAGGAATCCTCCTAACTTTTTGTCTCATTAAACGAAGCAAGCCTAGAGCCTGTCTAGAAGAAAATCCTGGATGGAGAGATTGTTTGCTAGGGGAAAATTCCCACAAGAGGCAATTTAGGACTTTCTAGACACACTCTTTAAGGAACTCTCGGATTTAAGATGGGTTCCTATTGATCACCTTCTTTCTTTTTTATCACCCTAAACTTGTGTGGGAAAGATGGCAAGTGTAAATCGCTGATCTTGATTCCCGGAAAGAAGAGAGTTCGATTCACGCAAAATGCGGAACTTGGGATGAAGAGGGCCTGAACGGTTACGCGCGCTAAAATTGCACCCAGCTCATTGACAGAAAATTACTTAAAAGGTGAGAATGATGTATCATGCATAGAGATTAAGCAAAAAATGCAAGAAGTTTGTGAATATTGAACGTCATCGATGTATTAAAGGAACGGGGACTTATCGAAGCGCTGACGAGTGAAGAACTCTATTCTTTTGCTAACAAGCCTTTAAACGTCTACTGTGGCTTTGATCCTACCGGTGAAAGCCTGCACTTGGGACATTTGGTTCCCATTATGGTATTGGCATGGTTTCAACGTTTTGGACATACTCCGGTTATTGTGATTGGAGGTGCGACGGGAATGATCGGCGACCCTTCCGGGAAAGCTAAAGAACGTACCCTATTGGATGAACAAACATTGGCGAAAAATATTGAAGGAATCAAAAAAAACTTTCATGCCGTTCTCGACTTTAAACGGAAGGTGGAAAAACCGATCATTCGCAATAATCTTGACTGGTTAAACACCTATTCCTTCATCGAATTTTTACGTGATGTTGGAAAATATTTTCGCATTGGCCCTATGCTTGCAAAAGAAAGTGTGAGGACTCGGCTGTCCTCTGAAGAGGGGATGAGTTTTACAGAATTTGCCTACCAACTTCTACAAGGATATGATTTTCTTTACCTTCATGAACATGATAACGTAACAGTGCAAATAGGGGGGAGCGACCAATGGGGAAATATTACCGCCGGTATCGATCTCGTCAGAAAGGTAAAGGGATCTTCAACTTATGGCATGACTTTTCCCCTATTGACGAGAAGCGACGGTAAGAAATTTGGTAAATCTGAAGAAGGGGCCATTTGGTTATCGCCGGATCATTGCTCTCCCTATCAATTCTATCAGTACCTTTATCGGGTCACAGATGACGATGTCATCAAGTTGATGAAAATGCTGACCTTCATGGATATGGAAGACATTAACTCATATGAAATCGACATGTCTAAAGAGGATTACATACCAAACACCGCGCAAAAACGTCTAGCTGAAGAGGTCGCGCGCATGGTTCACGGCGACGAAGGGCTTAAGACTGCTTTAAGGATTACAATGGCTGTAGCTCCCGGTTCACAAACTGTTTTAGATGAAAGCATCTTAGAGAGAATCGCTGAAGAATTGCCTTCCTATACTCTACAGGCCAAAGAAGTGTTGGATAGAAGATTGGTCGACCTTGTGGTAGAGACTCACCTGCTGACAAGCAAACGGCAAACGAGAAATCTCATACGCAATGGAGGCGTGTATCTCAACAATGAAAAGGTAAAGGATGAAGACCATATGGTGACAAAGAAAGATTTTATTAAAGGACAATGGCTGCTTCTTGCTGTAGGGAAAAAAAACAAGACGGTTATCTGCCTTTCTGACTGAAGTGGAGTAAAAAATATTCTTGAACTGAAATGTCATTTGATTATGATTGGGAACTTGAATTGCTAGTCAGTTCCCTCTTTTTAGGATTCACATTTAAGGAGTTTTAGCATGGAATTTTCCAACAACAAAAAATCTTCGACGATGACAAAGAAAAAACTCATCAATCTAATTTCTCAAGATAAAGGGATTCATCCCAATGATGTTCGTCATGTAGTCCAAGCTTTTCTGGATAAGATGACCGATTCTCTCTCAAAAGGCGACCGTCTGGAATTTCGCGATTTTGGCGTTTTTGAAGTTGTAGAAAGAAAACAAAAAATTGGAAGAAATCCTAAAAATGCATCTGTGCCAATTATTATTCCCGCACGGCAGGCTGTCAAATTCACTCCAGGGAAAAAAATGCGTAAGTTAATCGAAAATCTTGCAGAATAGCTTGTCATGCATGCTTTCCAGACGATTCCAACAAGAAACGTTTTTCACTATTAGATCCGCTATCATCTATGGAGGATCACCGTGTATATGCTTAAGTTGAAGAATTCTAGGATCGTTGGAGATAAATCTTGGCATTATTCTCTCTTTCACTATATACTTTTCATTTAGAGCTAGCCTTTGCGCATTTTTGTCCGGGTTCTTGAAATGAACTTTCTAGAGGCGCTCTAAGCTAATCACTATTTTCTTTTCTTTGAGGCATTGGTTTCATGTCTTTACCCAAGATGTTTGCATTTGTCACGGCGTGTCTTTTTGGCATTATCGGTATTGCAGCCTTGATGAAAAGGGGACACACTCCCGTTGAGCAGGCCGCCGATCATGTGAATAGGGGCCAACCTATTGAAATCCCTTTACTGAAAGAAGGAATAGCGGACATTGTTCCCTCGGATCGGGAGCATCGGGAGGGGAATGGCGAAAACGATGCACGACAAAAAGGAGAAGGAGAACGAGCGAGGAGTCAACTTCCTGATGCTGACCGTATCGAAGAGCTGTTCAACAAAAGGGAGCCCAAGCTGCCGATCGTGCAGACGATTACCTACAAAAGCCGAGCCCCTTGGTTGAAAGGGCGTCCTGCATGGATCGCCGATTATGCCTCCCACTATAAGACATCGAGGCATTTCATCGCTCGAAGCCTCAATGAAAAACCCGATTATGATAAACAAGATATCTTCGAAGGAGAATGCTTTAACGTATTCCGAGAGGATAAAAATTTTGAGTTTTATTTGATCATCGATATTGAATTGAGCAAGATGTGGTTATACTACTATGATCATGATACCAATGAGAGGGTATTATTAAAAACTTACGCTGTTGGTCTAGGGCGGCGTGATGAACACTCCCCATCGGGCTCTCTCACCCCGCTAGGGAAATATACTTTCGGGGATAAAGTCGCTGTTTATAAGCCCAAAACAATGGCGCATTATCGGGGGAAAAAGGTCGATATGGTGACGGTTTTCGGTACCCGCTGGATTCCCTTTGACCAGGAAGTTGGACGTTGCACCGCCTCTCCTAAAGGCTTTGGTATCCATGGTCTTCCTTTACGACCCGATGAACAAGGTGAGTTTGCGGAAGATCTTAGTCTCCTTGAGAAAAATGAGAGTGATGGATGTATTCGACTAGCAACAAAAGACATCGAAGAAATTTATGCGATTGTCATTACCAGGCCAACCACCATTGAACTTGTCGAGAATTTTCATCAGGCGGCGTTACCGGGAGAAGAGACGGTGCTGCAAACAACGGGCAATGCAAAATGAGAAAGACTGAAACGAAGAACACTTTACCCCATGAGAAAAAA
The DNA here is from genome assembly GCA_049583465.1 of Waddliaceae bacterium. Classification (GTDB taxonomy): domain Bacteria; phylum Chlamydiota; class Chlamydiia; order Chlamydiales; family Waddliaceae; genus JBAUVX01. The sequence goes on from JBAUVX010000284.1 coordinate 3,950, forward strand.
ATCTTTGAATATATCAAAACCCTGGAACATCTCAAGAAACAAAATCAAGATAGTCTCCTTTTTAACAGCGAAATTCAAAAACTCGAAGAAAAACTGGAGCAATTAAAGGAGGAGGTCTACTCCAAGTTAACACCTTGGGAGAGGGTGATGATTTGCCGTCATCCTGAGCGTCCTCATACTCTTGACTATGTTGAGAACATTTGCGATTCTTTTATTGAATTACACGGAGATCGCACCTATGGAGATGACCATGCCATTGTCGGAGGATTTGCAACGATCAACGGAATGAAATGCGTGGTCATTGGACAAGAAAAAGGAAAGGATACGGAAAGTCGTGTGTATCGCAACTTTGGCAGTCCCCATCCTGAAGGATTTCGAAAAGCGCTGCGCCTAATGAAGATCGCTGAAAAATTCCATCTTCCTATTGTCTCTTTTTTGGACACTCAAGGAGCATTCCCCGGTCTTGAGGCGGAAGAGAGAGGGCAGGGTTGGGTCATTGCTAAGAATTTGATGGAAATGACAAAAGTGAGAACGTCGATCATTGTCCTAATCATCGGGGAGGGTTGCTCGGGAGGTGCTCTTGGGATTGGTGTAGGAGACGTCATCGGGATGCTGGAACATGCCTATTATTCTGTCATTTCACCGGAAGGCTGCGCCTCGATTTTGTGGAAGGAACCGTCGAAAAATATCGAGGCGGCATCAGCCCTCAAATTAAATGCAGAGGATTTATTACAATTCAACATCATCGATGAAATCGTCAAGGAACCTTTAGGGGGAGCTCATCACGACCCTCAAATGACCTATGACAACGTCAAGGCGTATATTCTCGAGCAGGGGCAAACACTCAAGCGGATTCCCACTGAGATTTTGCTTGAACAACGATATCTTAAGTTTCGAAAGATGGGAGCACATCAAATCGTCGAGAATCCTGCGTGAAAAATCTCTTTCTCGCTGCGTTTGGCAATCGAAAACATTGGCTGTTGATTCTATTTAGTGTTTTTGCCATGTGTTTGCTCACTCTTGCCTCCCAGTTAGAAGTGTTAGCGCTCGGCGTGATCACAAAAAGCGGACCGGATTTTTTCGAGCTGTTCGCATCAAAAAAAGAGGGGGTGTTGCAAAAGACAGATTGCATTTCAAAGAAGGATTTACACACACGTTGGGAAGAAATTGCCACCCATGATGCCGGAGTCATCACCAAAGAAGATGCGATTTCATTTCTTTCTCGTGAACACTCCTCCGATCGCATTCAACAAGTCATCAACCTTGTGGATCGGTTTTTTGCCATTTCCGGAAATCGCATTCATCTTGTTTTTCTCTTAGTCATTGTCGCTCTTTTCAAGGCGGTAACATTGTTCTCACATCGATTTGCGATTAAGGTGGTGGCTATTCGTGTGAGTCGCGATCTTAGACAACAGTATTTCGAACATATTCAGTCGCTTCCTATGGAATTTTATCAGCAATACAACATCGGGACACTGGCATCTCGAGTGGTAGAGGATGCGGAAATCATTTCCGAAGCCCTCAGCGCGGTGTTAGTGAATTATCTCCAAACCCCTTTCACTGTCGTTACTACACTGGCGATTTGTTTTGCGACCTCGTGGGAGTTGTCTCTGATTGTTTTTTGCGGACTTCCGGCCATTTTCCTGCCGATTGCCTATATTTCCGGTAAAGTGAGAAAAATTGCTCGTCAGATCCAAAAAAATCAGGAGTCGTTTACCTCTGTGTTAATCGATTTTTTATCCGGAATCCAAACGGTAAAAATTTTTGCTATGGAAGAGTTTTCTCTCAAAAAGTATCGCGAACAAAACCAGAGGATGGCCCATCTCGAAAAAAAAAGTGCCCGTTATGATCTTTCCTCCCGCCCTATTGTGCATACCATCGGCATGTTTTGCCTTTCGATTGCACTTCTCTGGGGGCTTTATATTTTACAGCTGAGTGTCTCTGAGGCGTTTTTCTTTTGCGGTTTGTTGTATGTGTTTTATGAGCCAATCAAAAAATTCGCAGAAGAAAACAGCGACATTCAACGAGGAATCACTGCAGCTGAACGGATGTTCGAGGTGCTATCGATGCGTCCCCAATTAGTCGATCAAAAAGATGCGAAAACATTGGGGCCTTTCCAAGGACCCATAGAATTTAAAAACGTCAGCTTCCGTTACGGTAAAGAATGGGTTTTAAGGAATTTCAGTTTTACGGTCAACAGAGGTGAAACGGTCGCGATTGTTGGCCCTACAGGAGCGGGAAAGTCGACCATCGTCCAGCTCCTTCCCCGACTCTATGAGGTCCAGGAGGGCGACATTCTGATCGATGGCAAATCGATACGTACGTACACGCAGCACTCATTGCGAGAAAACATCGCTTTTGTTCCGCAGAAACCCTTCCTCTTTCTCGATACCGTTGCAGCAAACCTTTCCTATGGAAGGACTTTTCTCCAAGAAGAGATCTTTGAAGCTGCGAGAAAAGCACGGGCGGATGAGTTTATCCGTCAGCTTCCCAACGGCTACAACACGACACTCTCGGAATCCGGAAAAAATCTTTCGGGAGGTCAGCAACAGCGTTTGGCCATTGCTCGTGCTTTGTTAAAAAATGCACCGATTCTCATTATGGATGAGGCAACTTCCTCGCTTGATACTGTAAGTGAAAAATCCATTAGGACCGCAATCAGAGAGCTTAAAGGGGGGACCACCCAAATTATTATTGCTCATCGTTTAACGACAATTGAAGATGCCGACAAGATCATTTACATGGAACAAGGGAAAAAAATCGCCGAAGGGACAAAAGCCGATCTTCTCGTTAACTGCTCGGGATTCAGGAAAATGTGGGAGGCAATGCATGAGTCCACTGGCTAAAAAAAAAGCTATAGTTCTGCACTCGGGTGGGATGGATTCTTCCATTTGCATGGCGTTGGCTATTCGTGCATTTGGAGTGGAAGAGATCTTGAGTATGTCGATTCGCTACCAACAAAGACATGCTAATGAGCTCGATCAAGCGAAAAAAATTTGCAAGCAATGGGGTGTGGCACATGCTGTCGTGGATGTGGATTGCTTAAAAGAATTGACGGAAAATGCGTTATTAAATCGTGACGTTGCAATTAAACAACCATCCGAGGGTCCTCCAAATACTTTAGTCCTGGGAAGAAATGGCCTCATGGCGAGGTTAGGAGCGATTCATGCCCATCATTTGGGGGCGCATTGTCTGTATATGGGTGTAATAGAAGTCGAGGAGTGGAATTCGGGCTATCGTGATTGTTCCCGTGCTTACATGGATTTAAAACAGCAGATTTTACGCATTGATTTAGATGATCCCGCATTTGAAATTCGCACTCCTTTAGTCAACATGTCCAAAAAAGAGACAATGGAGCTTGCCCATCGACTGGGTATCTTAGAATTTCTTTGGGAGGAGACGATCAGCTGTTATGAGGGAATACGCGGGAGTGGATGTTTGATGTGTCCTGCATGTCAGCTAAGGAACGAGGGGATGCGCCTCTTTTTGAAAGAACACCCTCATTTGGCGAGCAAGCCCTGTTTTTCAAAGCTTTTTCTTAACTCCTGATTTTCTTTCTTATCGAACGCTCCTTTGGAGGCGAGCCATTTGATGTACTCTGCGGGGACTTTTTTTAACGGATGGCCTTGGTACTTTCCAAAAGGCATCACTGTGATATCTCGCGGTTGATTGAGAAGAGTAATCACGTCTTCGGCAGATAAATCGTCGATCAGTTTTTCAAAAATTCGGCACAACACCATGACATCATCCAAGGCTCTGTGAGCTTGGTTTGGGGCAATTCCATAGATTTTTCGTAAGAATTGAAGATTATGTTCAGGAAGATCGGGTCGATATCGTCGTGCCCATTTTAAGGAGTCTGCGAATTGCCAAGAGGGCATAGGGAGATTGTGGCGAGAGAATTCATGGTTGAGAAAGTGTTGGTCAAAATTGTCATTATTGTGGGCAATCAGGAGCACATCGCCTTGGCAAAACTCTACAAATTTTTTGCCGGCCTCGCTGAAATCGGGTTGATTCGCAACCATTTCATCAGTGATATGATGGATCGCTGTGGCCCCTTCGGGAATAGGGCAAGCAGGGTTGACGAGCATTTCAAATGTCCGTTTTTGCGTGGAGTCATAAGCGGCGATTTCGATGATGCGATCTTTTTCAGAATGAATTCCGGTCGTTTCTGTGTCATAGTAGATGAAGCGTATAGAATTGGGGGGTTCCTTCCCATTCACGTCAAAAACCGCCTCCAGGCATCAGGCTTGGTTGATTGCCGCTGTTGCCGATGACAGCAGGATTGTTTGTCGTCGGCACGACGGAATAATCATCGTCCCCGGGCATGCGGTAACAGCTCGCCATTCCTATGGATAGTGTGAAGGCAAAAAGTATCATGAATTTCTTTAACATGTGTTTTGTCATCTTGTTCGACCTTTTCATTGCAATGAAGGAAACTTTATCATCCACGCCTAATTGGGGTAAAGCAAAAAAAATTCTTCACATTCAATTCCAATTCTTGAATTTGTTTGGGTATAAATTTTCGTACGCGTTCACGGGGGTAGGGGGTTGTAGGGCCAAAATTTCATCAAAATGAGCTTTAAAAAAAAACTTTGTTGCGGGTACTATCGGCGCATGACTCTTTTACAAGAGATTGCACAGCTTCGCCTAGAAGTGACAAAACTTCAGCAACTCATTGAAGAACAGGCAGAGCGAATTGTCGTACTCTTAAAGGAAAACCAAGAGCTGAAAGAAAAGCCGGGGACTAATTCCTCAAACAGCTCAAAGCCCCCTTCTCAGGATCCAAATCGAGCGCACCGTCGTTCTAAACCCACCGGGAGAAGGCCTGGAGAACAACCGGGACACACCGGCCATAAGAGAAAGCTTTATTCGCCGGAAGAGATTGGCAAAACAATTGATGTATGACCCGATGAATGCCCAAAGTGCTGCGCGCTTATTTTTGACTACATGTCGGTTGCCATTGAGGTAAGGCAAGTAGTCGATCTGCCGGATATGCCTCCGGAGGTTACTCAGTATAATATCCATACCTGTGAATGCAGGTGCTGTGGGAAGCATGTACGTGGAGACGTTCCTAAAGAAGCAGAGCGCGGTTTCGGTCCACGCTTGATGGGATTCGTGACCATGTTGACAGGAGAAGGACATCTCACCAAGCGCAAGATTTGTTCCATTGCAGCTCACTTGGGATTGAGGATATCTCTGGGAGCGCTATGCAACATCTGCAAGCTCGCAACAAAACTTCTCCAACCGGAGGCACGAGGCGATCAAGCAATCGGTGCTTAGGCAGGAGAATCTGCATGCAGATTAACATCAAAGAAATTGTCCTAAATCTCAATCCTGTTCGATCACATGTGCTTGCTATTCTAGGACCTCCTTTTGAAAAAATCTATTCCAGCTGGTAAAGGGGTGCGGAATGTGGGTTTTAACATAGTTTTAGGGAGGACATTATCGCGTTGCTGTTACAAGAAGTTATTTTACATGGAAATAAAATGCCATTTGTGGCAGAATGCTACTGCAAAAAACAAGCAGCTCTCGTAATCGACCGGAACATGACGGTTATACGGAAGTGTTTGATCGAAGGGGCAAAGCCCCTCTCTTTAAAAGAATGGGTTTATATGAACGCAAATGTTCAGATGGACTCTAAAAATTTAGGGCAGATTTTATAACTAAGTTTTGCCTCATTTCTGTCCAATCAACCGATACCACCTCAGGTTTTTTGTTTACGCCTTAATCTTATGCAAAGGACAATTTTTTTTGTCATCAACTTTTTCTTACTGTGGGAAAAGAATAATTTTTTTTGAAATCACATCCCCCCTCTAAAAAACCGTTCACCCATAATTGCTGAGGCTCCCTGCCCGACAATCGTAAAGATTTGTGTTTTGTGGTGGTCTTTTGTAGAATAGTGGTCCAAATGTGGTCCAAAGTGAGTTGTCCGCGAGTGTTCTAAGAAATGTTTTAGATTTTTCTCAAGTTCGCCTTTCTGCTG
>JBAUVX010000285.1:0-3101 GCA_049583465.1 Waddliaceae bacterium
CCGAAATCCCAATTCTTGAATTTGAATGTGTATAAACTGCTCTTTTAAAAAAAAATCTTATTCTTTAAGGTGAAAAAAAAGAGGGGAGTCAGCCATGTCCAATGAAAAAAAACTCATGTTAATCACAGGTGTCAATGGAAGAATCGGCCGTTACTGCGTCAAGAGATTTAAAGATCGTTTTCACATTATAGGTTTTGACCGGAAACAGCATGAGGATCTTGCAGATATCGAACACATATTGATGGACGTCTCTTCAGATGAGAACGTGATAAGAGGTTTGGATGAAGTCAAGCAAAAGCATGGAGACAACATCTGCTCCTTTATTCATTTAGCGGCCTATTATAGCTTTGGAGAAGAGAGACCCGAGTTATATGAAGAGATTACAGTCAAGGGAACACAACGCATCCTTCGCAAACTTCAAGAATTCAATGTGGAGCAGTTCCTATTTTCCAGCACGTTGCTGGTCCATGCTCCTTGCAAAATCGGCAATAAAATCAATGAAGATTCTCCTTTTGCAGGAAGATGGGGCTATCCTAATTCAAAGATCAGAACCGAACACATCATGCATGAAGAACACGGAAACATCCCTATTGTCATCATGCGCATTGCAGGGTGCTATGACGATGAGTGCCATTGCATTCCTATAGGGGAAAATATTCGACGCATTTATGAACACGAATTCGAGAGCCATCTCTTTCCGGGAAGCATTCTCCACGGGAACCCTTTCCTGCATTTTGAAGATTTAATGGATGCAATTGAACTTGCTATAGAAAAGAGAAAGTCTTTGCCTAATGAAACCACTTTATTGATCGGTGAAGATCGGACTGTCAGCTATGGGATGCTGCAAAATGTCATTTCCGCATGCCTGGATCATAGGGAATTCAGAATTTTCCGCATTCCAAAATGGGTAGCAAAAGAGGGCGCTTGGATCGAGAGCCACGTTCCTCTTATCTCCGATGGATTTATTCAGCCTTGGATGATCGACGTTGCTGATGACAATTACGAAATTGATATCACTCGTGCCAAAGAACTCCTAGGTTGGCAGCCTAAACACTTTGTCAAGGACGATATTCCTCTGATGATGGAGCTCCTAAAAGAAGATCCTCTAAAATGGTACCGAACCAACCATCTCAAACCTCCTCATTGGTTAGAGAAGACGGTAGCTGAAATGCACGGTAAGCGATTGGGCCATGTCTCTTAAATTTCTTCGTCCTGCCATTGTATTCCTCGGTCTTTGGCTTATTGCTACGGCTCTCTCGTTAGGGAACCCCCATGATCCTCTAATGGCAAGCGATATGATTTCCGGCCTTTTGTTGATGTTCTTTGCCTGCATTTGGAGAAAACAAGGTCCATCTTGGGCAATTGCCATCGTAGGGCTTTGGCTGCAGTTAGCCCCCCTTGTGTTTTGGGCATATTACCCTTTTCTCTATCTGAATGATACGTTGATAGGGGTCGCTGTTCTCTTTTTATCTGTGGTCGTGCCAACCAATCCTGCTGAAGAAAGATTTACCCAAGAGCCCATTCCTCCCGGATGGTCTTATAACCCTTCTTCTTTTTATCAGAGACTTCCTATTGTTTTTCTCAGCTTTTTTGCCTGGATGTTTTCCCGCTACATGGCCTTTTATCAACTTGGGTATACCGGCACGGTATGGGATCCTGTGTTCGGCGTGGGAACGGAAAAGGTCATCACCTCGGCAATTTCTCAAAAGTTTCCGGTAGCCGACGCAGGATTGGGCGCTTGTGCCTATACCCTAGAGATGATCATGGCTGTCCATGGAGCAGAGAGAAGGTGGTATGCAATTCCTTGGTTTGTCCTCGTTTTTGCTTTCTTAGTCATTCCGGTGGGTTTGGTGAGCACCATCTTGATTGTGCTTCAACCGGTAGCGGTGGGGTATTTTTGCTTTTGGTGCCTACTGACGGCATGCTGCATGCTCGGCATGATGGCATTGTCTGTCGATGAAGCGGTGGCTGTCATCCAACAGCTGCAATGGATCTATCGCAATGACAGAGAGAACTTTTGGTCGGGATTTTGGAGGGGGCACTCCCCTCTTGAAGGGGCAGAGCATAAAGCAAAATCCGCGGGTCCCCTGCGTGAAATGTTTTTGGGAGTCTCTCCTACATGGACTCTCATTCTTTGTGTCATTGCAGGGTTTTGGTTCGCCTTTTCTACGAAGTGGTTTGCTCTTGAAGGACTTACTGCCGATCTTTACTACATCATCGCTCCGTTTAGCATTCTCCTTTCGGTTGTTTCCTTTGCAGAAGTCACAAGGTCTTTGCGTTGGCTCAACGTCATTCTAGGGGCTGCCATCATCCTCATCTCTTTGATTTCCCCTCAGAAGAGTTTCGTAGGCGATATGATCGCGGGCATCATTTTATTGGTTTTCTCCATCCCCAAGGGGAGAATCACCAATACCTACGGTAGTTGGAACACAAAGATTTTTTAGTCGGCCCTGAAAACGATTTGTTGAAAATTTATTGAAACGCAAAGCCGCTAAGTGCGCAAAGGGATGGGATCAACAGGGTCGTTAATGGCCTTTAAAACCTTCTTTGCGGCTTTGCGACTTTCCCCTGAAAATTTCCCGCTGCTGATGACACAAAAAAACTCTGGTGCCGGGCATGCACCTTTGCCTAAAGCTATGATCCACCATCAAATCTTTTGCCTCCTTCCTTTCAAAAAGCCTTCTCCAATATCATTTGCGTGTCAGGTAAGGGATTCAAGCTTTCCCCTGCGTGGTCTCCGACTAACGGGCCAACAATATATTGTACTTACACCGACTGATCAGTTTGCGTTGCGGGGTAATCCACCACTAAGTCGACGATCTTCTGCAAATTCATTGTTCCCGGCATTTTAAAAGTATTCTTCCTTTCCACCACGTCAAGAGTATAGGTCATGGACTTTTAATTCAATAGAGCCCAATTTTCATCGATAATTGTGAACGAAGTTCATGAGGGTTTGCGTTTGATTTTTTTTGGGAGGACTTACGCAACAAGGCTGTACAAAACCCCAGGGCCTTTTCATGCTAAAAACTTGATAAAAAATTGATTTGTAAAAACAGGGATGGCAAACTTGTCCTCTAAAATTTGAATTTGGAGGGCAAATG
>JBAUVX010000286.1:0-4101 GCA_049583465.1 Waddliaceae bacterium
GAAATTGTGGATTTTAAAGAACCTTGCGCTCAAACTATATCCACTTAGACCTCAAAGGAGTAAGGCGTGGTCACCAAGAATTAAGGCATTTTTAGTTTTAAGCTGTTGGTTTTAAAATAGTTACGAATAACTTGACTGTGGAACTTCCGGTATAATAATTTTTAGGAGAAAACCGGAAATTTCTACTTTGGGTTAACAGAAGAAAAAATATTTTTTTATTTAAATTACATGCCTACAAAATTCAGCTAAAAACAAGTTTATTTTACTCTTATTTAGCGATTTACCTTGTGATCCAAGGTGGAACTTCGGCTTAACACATCGCTGATACGCCTCTGACCTTCTCTCCGCGGAGCTACGCCAGCAAGAAGAGGAATACAACTACGTTTTTTCAAATGTTATTGACTTTTGGCACTGTTGCCAACAACGCAAGAGGTAGAGTGTAGAACCAATTAGAACTCCATAGACAGCAAGGATACACACATTTTGATAAGGAGCGAGTAACACCATAACGAGGATGACGGCAACACTCCTTGCGAGAGATTCACCTGGATGTGTGTTTGCAAATGTTTCGATTTTGTCGCCCCAAAGGAGAAATAAGGCGAAAACAAAAGCAGCCAGGGCCCACCCCCCTAAGATGTCTAAAGGGAAATGGACACCGAGGAACATGCGCGAGAAACTGATGAGCAGGATATAGAGCGAGCCTAAAAGCCATGCCCATCTCCATGTGCAATAGCACATGAAGAGGAGTCCTAAAAGAGTAGAAAGTTGCGTTCCCCCACTTGGAAAACCATAACTAGTTGATGTGGAAACAAATGCCAACCTTTCGTCGAAATAAAAAGGACGAGGCATTTGCCATATCTGCTTAGAAGCATAGTTGATCATATCATTGAAAAGCAATAGATAAGCCACCCGTATAGCCCATTGACGAGAAACAACAAGCCAAAGAAATACAACGAGTAAAAGCTCATACCATTGTGAATCGAAAAAGTTCAATAAGCAAAAAAAGAGGTCCAAATAAGGAGAGCTCCACTGTTGAATGAAATGGAGAAAAACAAGTTGCTCTTTTAGATAAATCATTTCATTTCATCCACGCTTTTGTTGTAGACGCAAAACCATCCTTACTAAGAGCTATCGTATACTCTATTTTTTCAAAACAAGAGAGTGTAGAGACATGAGTCCCCCCACAAGGAATTTTAGCTTCTCCCTCAGGCAGATTGCAACGCCATATTCTCCTCTCCATAACAGTTTGGTCTTGTGTCTCAATAGAGACAATCGAGCCAGATTGAATCCATTCCTCAAGGATTTTATTGACTTTTTTCTGCACTTCAGAGGCATTCGCAGTGAACTCATCTCTATTGAAGTATTTTTTTATTTTTGAATTAAAGCGATAGAAATCCTCTGCTTCTGCTTCTCGAATGAAAGATTGTTGTATAGCTAACTTGTCGAAGTCACCATTGTTAAAACTATCAAGAAAAGTAGGTTGCTTTTTCCAGAGACCATTCATAACCATATTGAGAGCTAGAGCTGCTAGATGACAGGCTGTGTGATGAAGGCTAATTTTGTTACGATATTCCTCTTCTACTTCCACCTCAATCTCTTGGCCGAGATAATCATCAATTTCCTTTTGTAGCCCATCGCTGTATTCAACTACATGACCGATAAGACGAGGTAAATCTCTCTCTTTACATTCTTTGTTTTCTATAAGATCCTGTCCTTTTAGAGCAAGGATACGGCAATCAATCACCTCAAGTTTTTTTTGATTGAAGCTTAGAGTGCCTCGATCAGAGGGTTGGTCTGGCCAACGAGAATCCACTGGATGAAATGGAGTCCGTTCTAAAAAGAGAATCAGCTTATGGTCTCTTCTTAAGGCATAGGCAACGAGAGTGGAGGAGCCAGAAGTGATTCTTTGTGGATAGGTCACTAATGTAGGGCCCTGGAGGACGCTTTTGAGTAATTGCATAGTCATTGCTTAGTTTCCTTTGTTTTAAAACTGTTTAGTAATGATGCGACCTTGATTCGGTATAGAATCCAAAAATTGCTTATCTATAGAGACATAGGTTCTTTGAAGCCAACGATCATATCCATCTCCATACATGTGAAACGAAGTTCGACCGTGGATAGCACGCTTATTGTCTACTATCAATAACTCTCCTGGCTGTAGCAATACTTTTTCTTGCACCTTTTTTACAGCTTCGGTCATTTGCTCAATGGCCTTTTCGCCTCTAGAAGTCGAAGCTATCATCAGATGTTCATAGGTTACTCTCCATTCTTCAGCTTCTTTATAGAGAATAGGCTCAGCTTTTTCAGGGTATTTATCTCCATGAATATTTCCGAATGAAAAGTCGATACCAGCCTTAAATTGGGGTTTTTGTAACTCGAGAATCGTCTCCTCATCCAGCTCATTCAAGACCTTAGAGAGATCTGAAAGCAGAGTATAAGCTTGTCCATCCCGATCTGTACGCAGGCAGTAAAGCATTAAGAAGTCGGGCTTTAATGGGTGAAAAGCCGTTTCTGTGTGCAATTCTAAAATAGATCTAGAGCTATCAGAGGTCTGTTCATCGACATTGGCTACTTGAGGCCGAATATTTCTATATAGATTGCCACTTTCTTCCTGTATATAGTTAAATGGTTCTCCAAGAAATGTGGCAAAAGTCGCTAGGCAAAATTCGCTTATAAAGCTCTTTTTGCGGACAGGGAGCTCCAATGTCACTGTCTGGATTAACTCTTGATCCACTGGCAATCCGCTAAAATAAAGATAGCATTTCTCGGTCGCTCTCTCTTTAAATGAGTGCAAAAGATATTTCACTTCATGTATCAGCAAATCTTCATGTCTCTGTCGAGCCATCTCTAGGAACTTTTCTTGCTCATGATAGGGATTAACCCAATTGTTAATGCCTTCACAATACTCAAACAGCGAACACATAGTATTTTCCCTGGGAGCTACAATGTGCGCACATAGAGGAAAAGAGCATAACAACAAACTGGTCATAAAAAAATTGAGAAATCTCATATTAGTATCTCCTTATTGATTGCAAAAATTTTTTTGATAAATCTTTTTCAAAGTTCCAAAACTGACATTTCTTCCCGTAAGAATGACTACAGTTTTTCCTTTTAGTAAGGGTGGCCTTTCTCCCAAACAGCAAGCTATTGTCACAGCAGATGAGGGCTCTACAAGATACTGCTCTTTCTCTAACAGCCAAAGAACACCTCTTTGTATCTCTTCTTCTGAGGCTAAACAGACATTGTCGATCCGATCTTGAAGAATTTTAAAACAATTTTCTCCTATCCCTCCTTCTATCCCAGAGGCAAGAGTCTCAATGGCTGGCAGCTTTGTAACAGCTTTGCGCTGTTGTAGTGAAAGAAAAAGTGAGGGTGAATCTTGGTGTTGACAGCCAATCAAGCGTATATGCGGAGCAAGTTCCTTCATTGCATAGCAAAGGCCTGCTGCAAGGCCTCCACCACCTACAGGAAAAAGAATATTTTCTATCCCACTCATCTGCTCTAATAGCTCTAAGGCAAGAGTGCCCCCATTGCCTGCCATGATCAATGGATCATTAAAGGCACTAATCAGTGATAAACCTTGGGTGGAAACTATCTCCTCAGCCCAAGCCAAAGTATCATCATAACCAGGATAAGCTGAGTACTCCACTTTTGCACCCAACTGCATAATTTTATCAACTTTTACACTGTCAGCATGTTTGGGAACATAGATAGTGCATGGAATGGCTTCTTTGGATGCTGCATAAGCTACGGCCAACCCGTGATTGCCAGCAGAGCAGGCAAAAACACCTTTGGCTTTTTTCTCTCCGCTCAATTTCGATAGATGGAATAAAGCCCCCCTAATTTTAAACGAACCTGTTAACTGTGCCCCCTCATATTTGAGGTATGTATCAGAATCCACAAGCTCAGAAAAAGCTGCGGAAAATGAAATTGGGGAGCATACAATTGAATCTCTTATTGTACTAAAGGCTTTTTGAACTAGGTCTAAGGTCAAATTTTCCAAGCAGATTGCTACCATTTTCAATAAATTTTAGACTTAATTGCATTTCTTACAAGACATTTTTTTATGGATAGGAAAAACAAGCGGGTCCGAGGCATTCC
>JBAUVX010000287.1:0-5201 GCA_049583465.1 Waddliaceae bacterium
TTTCTCTCTGTGCTCTCTGTGTCTCTGTGTTTTACACTAACAACCATGCTTTAAATGAGTGGTGAAACTAGTACCTGCGCATTATCAACCGAAATCGCAAAATCGCAATTCGCCCATGGCGTTAAATTTGAATGAGCTTGCGACAGGCTTCGCCGCAATAGAAACGTTGCGATTATTTCGGCCGCTTTGTGAGATTTTCGCATCCCTCTTCTGTGATGACAACGGTATCTTCCAACCGCACCCCTCCAACTCCAGGCAAGTAGATGCCGGGCTCGATTGTCAACACCATTCCGGCTTCTAAAGGGAGATTGCGATAGGGAGGCCGGTTCCGGATGATGGGAGGCTCATGAACTTCCAACCCCAGTCCATGACCTAGGCTGTGTGTGAAATTCTCCCCATACCCCTCGGAAACAATGACGCTTCGTGCAGAGTCATCGAGATCGCCAATTAAGGTTCCCGGACGGCACAAGTTAAGCGCCGCCTCTTGTGCACTAAGAACAATGTCGTAGATGGCTAACATTTTGGGGTCGGGATCTCCAAAAAAGACAACTCGGCTCATGTCGGAGTGATAGTGCTTATGATTCACCCCAATGTCGATTTGTACCGTATCGCCCATCTGCAATTGCCTGTCGCCGGCACGATAATGCGGCATGGAGCTGTTTGCTCCAAAGGCGATAATTGGATCAAAAGCAAGCGATTTCCCCCCTTCACGCTTCCAATAGATCTCGAGTTCAAGAGCAATTTCGGATTCGGCCATTCCTTCTTGGAGCAAGGAACAGACATAGTCAAAACCTCTTGAACCCAGCTGTGCAGCTTCTCGCAAGGTCTGAATTTCAGCCGCATCTTTGATGCGGCGCAAAGCGGCCGCAGGATTTTCGACAGGCATCAAGGTCAAAGAATGCCCTCTTTTGCCCCCTTTGTTCATCGAATCGACCTCCCCTTTCAGCTGCAAAAAGCGCTCGTAGGTGGTGTTTTCAATCGCAAACCCTAACGTTTCAACCCAATCGAATGGGGGAGAGGAAAGCAAGCTCGCCACAGCGCCGTTCGTGCCGGCTAAATGGACGGGAAACGGGCTCGTCTGCTTACATACCTCGTAGTAGCGGCTATCGACGATCAACTCCGCACCATGGCCATGAGCAAGAAGTCTTCCTGCCGAAAGGTCGAGTCCGGTCAGGTAAAACAGATTGATGTTGTCTTCTATAAGAAGAGCATCGCAAGAGAGTTCCGACAAAAGACGTTGAAGATTGCCAAGGCGTTGTTGATAAAGGTCCATGAGCTCTCTATGTATATTTCTTATGTTGAAAGCGTTTGTCGATTTCCTCTTTGCTCATTACGACGATTGTGGGTTTGCCATGCGGGCATAAATAGGGTGAATCGCAGCGATGCAATTGATCAACAAGGGCTTGCGCTTCCTGAAGAGAGAGCTGCTTGTTTTGAGAAATTGCTAAACGGCTTGCGACATGAGCGATCTCTTTTTCTCGATGGTTTGCAGCCGTATCTTCTTGCCGACCCTCGCCGATTGAGTGGAGAGAGTCTCTGAAAAATTGTTGGATGTTCACCTCTGCCCATAGTTGAGGAACAGCGTGAATGATAAAGCTGTGTTGGCCAAATTCTCGGATGGCAAAACCTAATGCATGAAAATAGTCGAGGTGTTCTTTTAATTTGGCCGCCTCCGGAGGTGTCAGATCCAACGTATCGGGAATCAGCAAATGCTGAACAGCGATGTGATTGCTCCCCTTTTCTCTTTTCAGAAGCGTTTCATAAAGAATACGGGAATGGGCGGCTCGTTGGTCCACGAGCTTAAGCCCCCCCGACTCGGAGAACAACAGCAAGTAGCCCGGCAGCGTGACAGCGACTTTAGTCCCGGGAGAAGCTGCCTTTTTCGGAAACGGAAGTTTAGGATCTTCGCTTAGCGAAGCGGCTTCTTGAGCCGCCGCTGTCTCCTTATATTCCCAATCTCCTTTAGGAGAGGTGAGGTCGGGGGGCTTGAAGTGCGGCTTGATGCTAAATTCCCTGCTTTCGGGAAGAACGAAAGAAGGGATGGGAGAAGGGGGAAGCTGCAACGCCTCTTCTACGGAAATTTTCATCAGTTCCCTCAACTCCCTCTCCTGACGAAATCGGACCTCCCGCTTCTGGGGATGGACGTTGACATCGACTAAAGAGCCCGGGATCGTCAGATGCAAGACAAACAGAGGATATCGGCCCGAGGGAAGAGCAGGGCCGTATCCATCCTTAACAGAATAAGAGATCAAAAGAGAGGACACAGGCCGCCTATTGACAAAGAGATACTGCCCTGTGCGATTCGGACGCGTGGACGCAGGCAAGCCGAGAAAACCTGACAACCGAATCCCCTTATGTTCCCTCTCAATTGGGCAGAGCCCGGCAGAAAAGTCCTTTCCTAAGACAGTCGAAATCCGATCCCCAAGCCTTTTTGCAAAGACTTTTTCCTGAGAACAGTTGGCTTGAAGAAGAGTTGTTTGATCGCTGATCAGCTGAAATCTTATTTCAGGATGGGCTAATGCCTGCAAGGTAGCAATTTTGAGAATTTCATTCGTATCATAAGTAGGCGAGCGCTGAAATTTCTTTCTCGCAGGAACATTGAAAAATAGAGATTTTACTTCAACGGTCGTCCCTTGCGACCTTGCCGCTTCTACACATTTATTCATGCGCCCTCCCTCGACAATGACCAATGTCCCCTCGTTTTCCTTGTTGGGGCAAGTCAGCAAGGTAAGCTTGGAAATCGAAGCGATAGACGGGATAGCCTCGCCGCGAAAACCCATTGATGTCAGGGAGTGAATATCGTCAACCCGGCGAATTTTCGACGTCGCATGCCTTTCCAAACACAACACGGCATCGTCTTTGCTCATTCCGTGCCCATCGTCCGAAACCCGAATGAGCTGCCTGCCGCCTCCTTTTACCTCGATGCATAAATCCTTCGATCCGGCATCGAGCGCATTTTCAATGAGCTCTTTCACCACGGAAGCGGGATTTTCGACCACTTCTCCGGCAGCAATGGTATTAATCGTCTGATCGTCTAAGATGCGGATGCGCGATGATGTCGTCATGAAATAAAGGTACTCCATTGCTTCTTTTTTTTCCTTATTTTCGTATGATAGCTTCCATGAATGTATACAATTGCGCCCTCATGATCGTCAAAAAACTGGTAAGCGAGGGATTTATTGCCTATTTTGCCGGAGGCTGGGTACGCGATTTTCTGATGGGACACCCCTCTTCCGATATCGATATTGCGACAAATGCTCCTCCGGAGGCAATCACCGCCCTTTTCCCAAAAACCCTTCAAGTGGGGGCCCGTTTCGGCGTTGTCGTCGTTGTCCTCGACAGCCGCCAGTTCGAAGTCTCTACCTTCCGCAAAGATATCGACTACATCGACGGGCGAAGACCATCGGCGATTGCTTTGTCCACGCCTGAAGAAGATGCCTTAAGGAGGGACTTTACCATCAATGGCATGTTTTATGATCCCCTAGAAAAGCGGGTAATCGATTTCGTTCAAGGTCAAGAAGATCTGAAAAAAGAGGTCATCCGCACCATCGGCCCGCCCAAAGAGCGCATCGAAGAAGATCGCCTGCGGATGCTACGCGCTGTCCGTTTTGCCGTCCGGTTTGGATTTGCCATCGACCCCGGAACACGTCGTGCCGTCATGGAAAAAGCCTCGTCCCTTTTCCCTGCAGTGGCCATGGAGCGCATTTGGCAGGAATTGAACAAAATGGCATCGCATCCCCGCTTTGATCAAGCAATCCTTGAGCTGCATCAGCTAGGATTATTGGCAGAGATTTTCCCCGATTTGTCTTCTCTTTCTCCCGAGGAGGCGAAGAGCCGGGCCTCCTCCTTTCCTTGCATGCCCAAAGACTGTCCAACCATCCTTTATCTGATGGAACTGTTTCCCGAATCGACGCTGCAGCAAACGAGGGATCTCTGCCGGTACCTGAAAGTCAGCAATAAAACCATCAATCTGGCCTCTTTTATCCATCAAGCACGCCGGCTTCTCATCAAAGGCAAACAGCAAGGGAGCGAAGATGTTCAGTGGGCACACTTTTATGCCCATCCCGATGCACCCTTAGCCTTGAATGTGATCGCAGCCCGCCTCTCTTCAGAGGGGCGTGCTGAATTTTTCCGGGAACATCAACAACGGATGAAGCGGTTAGAACGGCATGTCGACAATATCCGGGCCGGGCATGTTCTTGTGACCGCCGCAGACTTGGAAAAACATGGAATTGTACCGGGGGTGAACATGGGCAAGCTCTTAAAAGAAGCAGAAAGGGCGGCGGTTAATCGAAACCTCGATCATCCCGATGCTGTCATCGACATTCTTAAAACCTCTCCCTTATGGCCAAAACAATCGTAAGCTTACACCATCCTATCGTCAAACATTTAGTGAAACTGAGAACCAGTTCCCGCTACCGGCATGAACGCCGCTCGGTCGTCATCTTGGGCAGCCGCATGGTCAACGAAGTGTGTCCCTACCGGGAAACCCGAGCGCTGCTCCTCGCCGAAGGGGCCTCTGTTCCCCCGCAGATCAAGCCGGAAGAGGTCTATTTTGTCACAGAAGGCATACTAAAGAAAATATCCGGCGTTCAACATCCTCAAGGGATGCTGGCAGAGGTGGCGATGCCATCTCCTTCACAATTAGACAAGTGCCGTTACGTGGTTGCATTCGACCGGATCGGCGATCCGGGAAATCTGGGCACGCTATTGCGCACAGCTTTAGCATTGGAGTGGGAAGGAGCCTATATTCTCGACAGCAGCTGCGATCCTTACAATGATAAAGCCATCCGAGCGGCCAAAGGAGCGACATTCTACCTCCCTATACGCAGGGGGACGTGGAAAGAGCTGAAACAACTCGTCGAAGAGAATCGGCTCACCCCCATCGCGGCCGATATTCATGGCCAAAAGATTCAACAGATGGCCATGCCAAAAAGAGTGCTGCTCGTCCTTGGCAGTGAAGCGCATGGCCTTTCTGCTGAAGGAGAACAACTCTGCCGGAAGGTGGCCATCCCCACAGCCGGCCTCATGACATCTTTAAATGTGGCGGTAGCAGGGGGGATTTTTATGTATTACATCAAATCGAAGCTTGGTCTGTAGTCACTAATCGAGATTTTGCAATCCACTTAAAACCCAAGTTCCGCTTTTTGCGCGAGGCGATTTCAAGAGATTTTTGATTCTAAGTGGGTTGCAAAATCGAA
>JBAUVX010000288.1:0-31086 GCA_049583465.1 Waddliaceae bacterium
CCCATGGGGTTTCTTTATAAAGTTCTATCCAAAGGAAATGGTTGCAGGCTAGAGGGCCGACAAGCTTCCATCTGGGCATTCAACGAGTGTCCTTGCGGTGAAAGTGCGTGAATGTAATTTTCTTGGCATGCTAAGATTTCCCTTAAACAATCATTATTTGATGTTTTCATGAATACAACGGTGATTCTTCGCAAGGTTTATCCTTTGGACATCAATTATCTGGAAGGGATCAACGCGACGCTAAAAAAGTGGGAGATAAAGGAAGATGAGGAGGCCTACGGAGACCTCTCAAAGGGTACGCTCAATTTATTTCACGATCCACAACTTTCGGTTATACCTCGTGGAAAAGTTGAAAAAGGAGAAACTGCTCAGCAAGCGGCAATTCGAGAAGCATTTGAGGAGTCAGGTATCTCAAAATTGCCTAATAAGTGAGAGTTAATAGAATTTCCTTTTTTTTTAATTTGAAGATAATGATCTGAAAATGTATAATTTTTCACCTTACAAAGGTAAAAAAATGATTTTTTTCAATTCTATAACAAATCTAATAGAAACCGATGATGGCATTTGCGGAGACAAGGTATTAGAGCCCTGTCGGTTTGTGCATAGTCATCTTTTCGGAAGAAAAATTTGGAAACTTGGGAATTTTGAACCAAACCCACTAGAAAAAAGTGCAAAAAAGACGGTATTAGCAGTTTGTATCCTATTTACTGTCTACCTCCCTTGCTTAGTATTTGGCGCCCTGAAAAAAAGAAATCAACCAATTTCAAAGAATGATGTAATTGTTGCCTATTCATATCCCGACGTAGCATCCATTATTTTGGAATATACAGGAGACAGAGAAGCAAGAGAAAATCGAGAAAAGAGATTGGCTATCAATGGAGAATTACACAAATACCTTCAAGAAAATTATGTTAACTTGATAAGAACGAATGACTTATTTCCGAGAGGACCCGAAGATCCAAGGCACTGGCTGTTAGATCTTCCTTCCATTCCGGAACCATTACACGAGGATGCCATATTCTCGCGATATATATGCTCTATTACACAAGAACCTATCCGTCATGTGGTAGGCGACCCTGATGGCCGCACTTTATATGAAAAAAGAGTTATTTTAGCGCGGCTTGATCATAGCAATATTTCTCCTGTAACAGGGAATCCTTTGCGACGTTGGGAACTTGTTTCCAAGATGGTCATTCAAGCTACAATTTGTGTTCGTTTGCTTTTTTTTGAAGATAAATTCCATCACTTTCTGAAAAAAAATCCTAATTTAGGGGACGAATTAAATAGGGTGGTAAATCAACAAGCTTTGCAGCTGAATATGGTTATTTAGAAGAAAACTCAAGATTTGGACTGACACGATAGAAATGAGATCTTTTCACTCCGATAAAACCAACGATGTAACGATATGAACGATAATAGGCTTCTTATCGTTCATCTCGCTACATCGTTCTTATTTTAAGTTTTTCCGAAATGCATCATCACAATTCTTCAGGCACGAATGGTATATACTCCACGACAGCTTGAACCAGAGATGGACATGTCGCTTCTTTCGATACATGGATGCCGTCGGCGATATATTTCTGCACCGTCGCTTTTGTGATCTCTCCAATACAAAAAGAGACGATTTTTTGTTCTTGATAAAGAGGGCTTTCAAAAAAGTTCCCGGCTGTTGATGAACTGGTGAACAGAACAATGTCTCCATCTTGGATAGGAACCTCATCAATTTTTGGCCGGGTTGTTGTATAAAGCGTGACGACAACAACGTTCGCCCCACGTTTTTTCAGTTCCTTTGAAAGCGTTTTCCTCGCACCTCTTGCTGTTAAAATTAAGATGTTTTTGTCCTTCAAGTCGTCAACAAGAAGGTCTAAAATTCCCTCTGCAACAAAGGTCTTTGCCACAAGATCAGGTGTCAACCCGTAGCTGTTGAGAGCGGCTGCCGTTTGCGGGCCGACTACAACGAATTTCTTGTCAACAAGATCCCCCGGCGCAACGGCATTGTCATCCAAGGCTTGCATAAAAAATTTTACTCCGTTGGCACTGGTAAAAATCACGATCTGAAAGGGTTGCAGAAATGAGGAGGAGAGTTGCCCGCTTGCAGATGGAATCTCTTTGCACTCAATCATAGGGCATGCAATGACTTGAGCTCCAAGAGAGAGCAAAGCCTTTTTCAGTTCATACGCTTGTTCAACAGCTCTAAGAACCACCACCCGATAGCCCGCAAGGGGGAAAAGGGAATTTTGAGGGGATGCTGCAGCCACGTTATCTTCTCCGATTCAGCCAATGCAGGCATGTTTCTCCTAATGCGCGGGCTTTAGAGAGTCGCTCTTCCGGAACCGCGATCACGTCGTCTTCAAAAAAGGCCATCATCGCTTGATTGGAAATAAATACTTTTAAATGGATGCTCTCATTTTCAATAAAAGTAAACGCCCCTACCGGCGCCTTGCAGTCGAGTCCCAAAACGTTCAAAAATTCCATTTCCATTGTTGAGCGCAAGTGCTGTTGGGGATCATTAATCGCATCACAGACTGCGCGGACGGCATGGTCGTCTGTTCGGATTTCCAGAGCAATCACTCCTTGCCCGGGAGCCGGAGTAAAGATGTGCGGGTCGAATCGCTCGGCAATGCGCTCTTCCATCCCTAAGCGCATCAGTCCCGCTTCTGCGAGAATAAGGCCATCACAGTCTCCTCTGTCGAGTTTCTTCATGCGGGTATTGATATTTCCTCGAATGTCGATGGTCTTGATTTCCGGGCGGAGCCGTTTTAGCAGCGCTTGACGTCGTAAACTTCCCGTCGCAAGGATGGTTCCAGGAGGAAGATCGTGAAAACTGCGAAAAGGGGGAGCTAAAATCAGCGCATCTAAGAATGATTCCGACTTGAGAAAGGCTCTTAAGGACAAAGCATCCGGAGTCGCAGAGGTGATGTCTTTTAGGCTGTGGACGGCAATGTCAACCTCTCCATCCAACAATGCTTTTTCGATCTCTTTGATAAAAAGCCCCTTCCCGCCGATCTCATGTATAGGGCTGATTAAATCTCGATCTCCACTCGTTACGATGGGGATGCATTCCACTTGGAGATTGGGTAGGGCAGCTTCTAGTTGAGTTTGCACGATATGCGCCTGAGCGATTGCCAATGGAGATGTTCGTGTGCCTAGTCTAATGTTCACTGTTTACGGTAAAATTTTTGACGATATCCACAACACTCTTGACGTTATCCTCGGATACTTCCGGGAACACCCCATGTCCAAGATTAAAGATAAAGCCTCTTGTATTAGCCATCGACTCCAAAATTGCCCTCGCCTCTTTTTCCAACATGCTTTTCGGGGCGAGAAGCAGATAGGGGTCGAGATTGCCTTGCAGGGCAATGTCAGGGCGAATCGCCCGACGGAGAGTGCGAATGGGAAGACGGGAGTCAACGCTGATCACTTGAGCGCCAATATCTTGCAGCAATGGGTATAGGCTCGAAAAACTGGTGCCGAAGATTGTCACGGGAACGTTGCAAGGGTTGTGAAGTTTTTCGATGACTTTTTTGAGATAAGGCAGCGCGTAGTCGGTAAAAAAAGACCAGGAAAGGAGATTGGAGTGCGATTCAAAAATTTGAATGGCATCGACTCCGGCCTCTATTTGAGCGCTGAGATAGTCGGCGGTCCATGCACTCAATTTGTCCAATAGTAGATGGACTCTTGCCTTTTTATCCAGAATCCATTGCATACACTTTCTTGGAGCGTGGGAGAGGCTGTCTTTCAGCAAATAGGTCATGATGGTAAAAGGAGCTCCGGCAAAGCCGATGAGCGGGGTGTGTTTCAGCTCTCGTTTGACCATTTTGATGGCGGCGAAGACATAATCCACCCTGTCCAAACAACTCTCTAATCGGTCGATATCCTGTTCAGTTTGAATAGGACGGTTGACAGAGGGTCCCACTCCTTCTTGGTAGGTTAATCCCAACTCCAAAGCATCGGCGATCACGGCAATATCGGAAAAGAGAATGGCGGCATCCATCCCAAAAGCTTTAATTGGCTGCATGGTCACTTCGACAGCTAACTCCGGGGTCCTCACGAGTTCGATAAAGGGGTGCTTTCGACGAAGAGCTTGATAAGACTGCATGTACCGCCCCGCTTGGCGCATCATCCAAATGGGGATGCGGTCGACAGGGAGGCAGCGAGCGGCTTGTAAATAACTCGAGCGCAAAATTGTCGTCATGCTATCCAATCCCTTGGATGTTTTAATACGTGAAGCATTGCCGCTTCGGGGCTGTTTTCTTCAGGCTGAAAGTTATAGGCCCAAGCTGCGGCGTTGGGCATGGAGATGAGAATGCTTTCCGTGCGTCCTTCAGAGTCGAGGCCGAATTTAGTCCCCAAGTCATACAAGAGATTAAATTCGACATAGCGGCCCCGTCTTAGCTGCTGCCACTGCTTTTCTTTTTCTTCAAATGCCATTTGCCGCCGCTTTTCAATGATGGGAACATAAGAGGGCAAAAATGCCCGGGAACAGAGACGTGCCCACTCAAAGTATTTCTCAGGAGATTCGCTGTTCTCCTTTAAAGCAAAGATGCCCCCCACTCCTCTTCTTTCCCGGCGATGGGGAAGGTAAAAATAGTCATCGCACTCCTGTTTAAGCCTGGGGTACAGGTTCCTGTCGACGTTGTCGCAAGCTTCTTTTAAAGACAAATGAAAATGTTTGACATCCTCTTCAAATAGATAGGCAGGGGTTAAATCAGAGCCGCCGCCAAACCACCATTGCAAGGGAGTATTTGCATCTTTACCCCAAAGCTCAAAATAGCGGTAGTTTGCATGGACGGTGGGGATCATTGGATGGCTGGGATGAAGCACGAGGCTGATCCCTGTTGCAAAGAAGGTAAGCGCTTCATCATCCGCACTAACGCCTGCGGCGGTTAAAAGCTTGGGGGGGCAGGCTCCATGAACCGTCGACACATTCACCCCTCCATTATCGAATACACGTCCTTTGGGAAGGACTGCGGTGATTCCTCCCCCTCCATCTTTTCTCTTCCATCGATCTTTTTTGGCAGCTGTTGCATTGAGGGTGCAAAGGGTGTCGAGGATTTCTCGCTGCCTTTCTTCGACGAGTGCCTGCATCTGCACTTTCATGAGTGGATTCTCTCGACAATTTTGTCGGCGTAATAGGTGATGATCACATCGGCACCGGCACGCTTCATGCACAAAAAAGCTTCGAAAAACATGTCGGCATCATCAAAGATGCCCACCTTGGCTGCTTGCTTGATCATCGCATACTCTCCGGAGACGTGATAGGCTGCAATGGGCAGCAGCGTTTTTTCTTTTAATTCCTGCATGATATCGAGATAAAAGAGGGAGGGTTTGACAATGAGATAGTCTGCTCCTTCTTCGACATCTAATAGTGCCTCGCGCAAAGCTTCCCTTTTTTGTGAAAAGGCCAGCTGGTGGTGTTTTCGATCTTCCCGAAAATTTTCGGAAGAGCCTGCTGCTTCTCGAAATGGCCCGTAGAGGTTTGACGCATACTTCACGGCGTAGGACATGACGGAGATCATCGGATATCCTTGGGAATCGAGGGCGTCTCGAATGCTTCGAACCATCCCATCCATCATCCCGGAGGGGGCGATGATATCCGCGCCGCTTTCAGCATACGTGACGGCGATTTTTTGCAGCAGATCGAGCGTGGCGTCGTTTTGCAGCCAGCCATCTTCCATCAACCCGCAGTGGCCGTGGGATGTGTATTCACACAAGCAGCAGTCGGCGATGAGAATGAGGTCTGGACAGGCCTCTTTAATCGCTCGGCAAGCTGTTTGCACCACTCCATCGGGTTGGTAAGCTGCCGACCCCAACGGATCCTTCTTTTCCGGAATGCCGAAAATGATCACCGATCCAACGCCGATATCCACTAAGCGCTTAACCTCTTTAATCAACGAAGAATGACCGTGTTGAAAAACATTGGGGAGCAAGGAGATGGGCCGTTTCCCTTGCAATGTTTCATTGACGAAAAGGGGCATGATAAAATTGCCGGGAGATAGCGTCGTTTCCGCAACAAAACTCCTCATTTGCCGAGTTGTGCGGTAGCGTTGTAAGCGTACTTGCTGGAAAACCACTTTAGCTGATCCCTTCGATATACTCTAAAATCATCTTTCGAGTCCTTTCCAAATGGGATTGGGTGTGTGCGGTAGAGACAAAACACGCTTCCTGTTGAGAGGGAGGAAAATAGACTCCTCGTTCATACATGAATGTGAAAAAATCCTCAAACCGATCAGCGTCAAGATTGACCGCATCATCCCTATTGTCGACAGCCCTCTTACCCCAAAAAATGGTGAACATCGAGCCTGCTTGCTGCACACAGGCAGGGATGTTGTTTTGGATCAAAGCGTCTTGAACGGGTTTCGTGATCGTTTCCGTTTTTTCCTGAAGTGTTTGATAGACGCCTTCCTCTTCCAGCAGTAAGAGGGCTTGCAATCCTGCCTCCATGGCAACGGGATTTCCCGACAGCGTTCCCGCCTGATACACAGGGCCCAAAGGGGCCAGCTGTTCCATGATGGCTGCTTTGCCTCCAAAGGCTCCAACAGGAAATCCCCCTCCGATGATTTTCCCAAAACAGCTCAAATCGGGCTCGATTCCGTAGAGTCCCTGGGCTCCATTTAAGCCTAGACGGAAGCCGGATATCACCTCATCAAAAATCAAGACGCATCCATATCGTTGCGTTGCCTCCCGCAATAGCGATAAGAAATCGGCTTTTCCCGGGACAACGCCCATATTGCCTGCCACAGGCTCGACAATGACAGCGGCAACCTCGGAGCCTCTTTTTCGAAAAAAGTCATCGCACGCATCGCTATCATTATAAGGCAATGAAACCGTCTCCAGAGTGACCGATGCAGGGATCCCCTTCGACGATGCCGTTGACGAAAGACGGGAGACACCCGACCCGGCTTGAACGAGGAAACAATCGGCGCTGCCGTGGTAATTTCCGCTGAATTTCACAATGAGCTCTTTCCCTGTGTATCCACGAGCGAGGCGCACGGCACTCATCGTCGCTTCAGTACCTGAAGAGGTAAAACGGATGCTTTCCACTGAAGGGGCATGCTGCACAATCTTACGTGCCAATCTTTCCTCTGTCAGGGTACTGGCTCCAAACGTTGTTCCTTTGCTCATCCGTTCTCGCACGGGACCCAGAATCTGTTCATGTGCATGGCCATGGATGAGAGCACCCCAAGAGCAGCAGTAGTCGGTCCGTTCGTTGCCGTCAACGTCGACAATGCAATCCCCTCTTCCTGATTCAACAATCATGGGGACCCTTTTAAGATTGGGAAAAGAGCGAACCGGGGAATTGACTCCCCCGGGAATCACTTCACACAGTTTTTGATAAGCATCGGCGCTTTTTTGATTTGTCTTTCTTTCTTGAAGTTTTACCGTCATCAGACCTTCCTTTGTTTCTTTTCCAAAACTCGGATTAATTTTATTTGTCTATAATACTAAAGATTTGATCATTTTCCCGCAAATAGCCAAATGGGATCATCAGATGAGTGACCGAGCACAAAGAGGGAAGATTCCCGTCTCTGATTTTATTGCGTATCTTTTTGACCTACATTTCCACCCCTTGGGTGAGCTTTTTTGGAATTAGCCCGTAAAGCTTCATAGCCGTCTCTCCGAATAAAGTAATGATCTTTCTCCGCAATGCGTCAAGATTAGTTATCAATTCTTGAACGACCTGTGAGAGCATTTCATCATAGAATTGTACCACCCCCACCCCCTCCATAATCTGGAAAATCCATCGCAATGTCGGATTTTGAATTTGTTTTCCTAGCTGGTTGGGTAGCGTTGTCTCTTCTTTCTTCAAGTTTTCCCTCAGTAAATATTGACCAACGTTGTATACTAGCAATGTCAATGTCATGATCATCATCAATGCCTCTATCCGCTTCGGAAGTTTTAAAAAAATTTCATCCACCATGAACCACGGGTCTTTTAAAAAGCGAAAACCTCTTTCTACGTCCTGCTGCTCCTTGTATTCTTCGAGAATATCCTCATCCTTGTAACCCTCAATATCTAAATCATTAGTGGCCAAAATAAATCGCCCCTTCCTGTTAAGAAGTTTCTCAATGTGTACGGCATCCCTCTCAAAAGATGTCGCTACCTTATAACCAAGCTCTACTTTCTCCGCATCTTTCTTTGGTCTACCACGTCCAACATGTTTACTCAGAGCAACTAACTTACCCTTAATCTTATGTAGCTTGTAACCCTTCCCTATTGTTTCAAGAGCCTCAATAGCATCCTTTTCACAATGAAATATTTTGTTGCCAAAGTGCCACAACTCTTGCTTCAGTTTTTCTCCCTCCTTGACGATCTTCTTTTCCAACGTCTTTTTTTCTCGGTTGTAGGCCTGTTCCGAAAAAACCAATAACCATCTCTGCGTAATCCCTCCATAGGATGACTCAAATTTAGACAACCTATATCCACCATCAAGACCAATCCAAGATATATCTTCAGATGGCTTTTCTACCAATTTTCTAGCCTCAACAATGGTTTCAGGAACTCTTGTTACCCAACAATAGTCGTTGTTTTTCAGTAACCTCTCTTTTGTATATAGGGCAGAATCTGCTATCCATTTGAAATGCCCATTCAAACCTATCTGTGCACGAAACCTTTCTACCTGTTTAACTGTCTCGTGAAAAGAGGTTTTATCGGAACTGTTTCCATCCAGAGGGTCCATCCAGAGAGGAATCGCACTCGGACCATTTACTACCAATGACAAAACAACTTGCTTGAGATCCGGCCTATGATCCTTTGAAAATCCATGGGTGACTTCTATCACCTCGGAATTGTCTTCAACATCATACTCTCCATGCACAGACAAGCTTGTTGTATCCAAATGATTTGTCATGCTCAGCAGATTATGGTCTTGCGCTACTTCAAATGCGACCTCGGCGAACAACTTACTTGCTCCATACTCCGCAATGTCATCAAGAGCGCGGGCTAGTGTATGATCTGTGAGATCTTTAGGTTTTAGGCCCCTGCCCAAAAGCCGTTCTATTGGTTTGGATTCAAAAAATCGATGGGTCAAGTATAGTGTTCTATTAGTGAAACCCAAGCCATTGATAATCATCGCTATGGAGGCTATTCCAGGGCTTACTTTTCTTTGATGGTCCGGAGCTAAGCGACGATCAATTCTTTCCGCAATTTTCAAATCATGACAGAGGGCGGCCACAAGACCGTGATGATCCATTGCAGCTGTTCGTATTCCTTCTTGAGAGATTTTTGCCATTTGATACTCCTTTGTAAAAGGAGTATGTTAGCATATTTTTTACTAGAATAAGGCGAAAAAATGGCTAAGACCCATTCTAACTGGATCTGGGTCTAATTCCAAAAAATCTCACCCAAGGGGTGGAAATATAGGCAATAGCAATCAATATCCAACTTCCTTATCATTATGTTCATAGCGGTTGGATGGTAACGGGTGGGTCGGTATTCTCCCGCCCTCATAACCCGCCGGTCGCTGGTTCAAGTCCAGGTTGCTCCATTTTCTTAAATTGAAATTGTAAAAGAGCTGATTTCTACCCAATTTCCGGGGTATGCAAACCTACCGATTAAAGCTGTAGAGCCAAAAGGCTGGGATAATCGGACATTTCGCTTGGGAAATCAGATGAGCATTCGTCTGCCAAGTGCAGAAAGGTATGCAGCAAAGGTTTCTATTGAACACAAGTGGCTGCCAAAATTATTCTCTAATCTATCGATCCCTATCCCCACACCTATAGCGATAGGGAAGCCTACTAAAAATTACCCTTGGAATTGGTCGATTTACGGATGGATAGAAGGCCAAAGCGCAAATGTTTTGAATATCGACGATGAGTTTTTAAAAATGTTTGATTGGATCGCATCATTTCAGATATAGTGCACAGCATTTAGAGGGTGTTTACAAAATCATGAACAGTCATTTTGCAGACCTTGTTCCCCAGAACCAAAAGTTCTTTCGTCAGCCATATTCTCTAATATGCCTCTCTCAAGAACTTCGATTCCGGGAAAAAATCTCATGCAACCTTGTCCATCCATGATTTTGTAAACACCCTCTTAGTGAAGAGAGAAGCGATATTCAAGGAGCTAGCATGGTGTTCTATTCAACCTCAGCATCATTTGCATCGTATAACATTTTAAACCCTTTTCATGCTGTCAAGTGGAAAGAAAACGCCGGCCTCAACGAAGATGGGCGCTTGCTGTCAAGGGATGCATTAAGGGCATCAACGGCTGCTCAGAATGAATATGCTTGGAACCTCTATAGTAATTGGGACCAAAGGTGTCCCAAAATTTCCGAAAATATTCAATTTGCCGATGTTGTTTGCCTACAGGAAGTGTCGAGAGAAACGATAGAAACACTGCAAAATTTGACTAAGGGATATAAGCTGGCAGTGGTTGTTTATCACTCAAGCCGTCGAGTCATTCAGGAGTTTGGAAATGCCATTCTATATCAAGCCGAAAAAGCCTCTTTAAAAAAATCTTTTGAGATTAGGCATGTGACCGATGGGTCAAGTCGTGCAGCTGCTTGCGGCATTTTCGAAATATGCGGGAAAGTCATCGAAGTTGTCAGCTTGCATTTGGCCGGATACAATTCACAAGAAGCCGATCGCGGGAAAAAGCAAGAGTCAAAAGAGCGCGGTTTCACAGAATTGCAAACTTATGTAAAGGGCTTGGAAAGCAATGTAGTCAAAGGGACTGATGGTATCATCATTGGCGGGGATTTGAATGAAGACCAAAGCGAAGCAGAGTTCGACCTGTACCGAGTAGGGTATCTTGAAAGTTTTGGTTATCAATTTGATGGCAGCTTTGCAGCAACCGAACCCTCAAAGAATCGTCGAATTGATTGGCTAGGTTATAAACCCCTAACATCAAGAGAAGTCTTCAAACTTGCCCCAATGGGAGTGGAAAGAATCCAAAAGCAGGCATCCGATCATCTTATGACAGGTACTGTTGTAGAATGGACCGCTTAACCTCTCAATTGTTGAACGGGGATGCGCGCGCTTTGATATGAGGGCTCTAAAGCCTGATTTTTTGGCTCGGCAGGCAGCAACAAAATTTTTGACAATATCTTCTTGGCTGGAGTATCATCTAGTGAAAAAAAATAGAGAGGTCAAAAAATGAACGCTTTAGTCCCATATCTTCCAGGATCGAAACTTTATGTTCCTTTTTGGCGTGCAGCTGATTCAGCAGCCGGAACTACTGAAAATCCTGTGGTCATTTACGCTAAGAAGATTCTCGGAAGGGGGTTGCATGTTGTTGAAATAGCCCACAGCGATCAAAAGGAGAATACGATTTTCATGGCATATAAAAAGAAGAAAGATGGGGTAGGAACTTTTGCACAAACGTTTTTTCTCACAACGTGGTATGTTCTTAAAGGCAATGATAAGACAGGAGATATTTTTCTCTCCAGCCACTCCTTCGATCTGTTTTACGAAAAAGCAAAAGAAGGGCAAAAAGACGATATCATTACTCTTTCAGAAAGACGTTTCAATGTTTTTAGCCGACGCTATGCGAAAAGAGACTATATTTTCCCTGACGCAATAGAATCGATGCCTAAGTCGAATGGTCATTTGCTTCCGCTCCTTAAAAAAATGAGATCGATCCAGAAAATATTGGAAAGAGATTGGTTCCAACTTTTGAACGAAGAAAATATTAGAAAACAAGATGGCTGTAACAAAAGTGAAGAAATAATAAAGATTTCATCAATACGAGTTGACCTATTCAAAATTCACAGCATGCTGCGCGATATGACGAGTCAACAAAGCAATGCAACAAGCAGCAGCTCTGAGGAATTTCACACAACAATCTCTCCTTGGATTCCTGTTTAGTACCCGGGTCCTAAGCGTTCGATCTCGCATGTTCGATAATAAGGCGGCGAATAGATGAGAAAAATTGTGTTGTACATGGCCGCGAGCATTGATCCCACATTCCGCATGTTGCGCGGGCGATTTCTTCATCTTTTTAATTCTAAGTGGATTACAAAATCTCGATTGGTGACTACAGACCAAACTTCGATTTTGTAACCCACTTAGAATCAAAAATTTATTGAAATCACCTCCCGCAACATGCGGAATGTGGGGTTGATGGTTTTATTGCCGGTGTCGATGAAAGTGTCGACTGGATTGATACCGAAGCCGGCATTGGCGAGAAATATGGTTTTACTTCTTTTTTGGAAGGCGTTGACACGATCCTGATGGGTCGAAAAAGTTACGAGCAGACCCTCTCTTTCGGACAGTGGGCTTTTCAGAACCATCGCACACTAGTGTTCGGCAAATCCAGGTTGGAGACTCGGACACTCAATACAAAAGTGCTCGCAGATCCCACAGCTGATTTTATTTTCACTCTCAAAAAAGAGAGTGGAAAAGCGATTTGGCTGTTCGGAGGGGGGGACTCTTAACCACTTCTTTCTTGAAAATGATTGGATCGATGAAATCATGTTGTTTGTACAACCCGTTGCGCTGGAAGCGGGAATTGGAATTTTTGGAAACAAGCCGATTCCCGTCAAAACATTTACCAGAAAGCAATCTCAAGAATTAGGAAGTGGATTTACCCTGCTGAGGTATCAGGTGTATCCCGTAGGTTCTGCATCCGCCGGGTTTAAAAATCCCCCATCATGAAGATGGCAGGAGTCACTCTACCGTCAACTCGATGGGTTCATTTTTTTTCGCTTTCAATCGCGCTTTGCCCCCGATGGGAAAAGTGAAGATAGGTGTTGTGTGGCCGAAGTCGGCATCATAGACAACGGGGATCGTGTCCAATGCGGGTTTATGCCGGATGATGGTTTCAATCGTTTGAGAATCTAAATCGGATGTTTTCTCGAATCGGCCGATGACAATACCCTTGACACCCGAAAAGTCGGGGAGGTCAATGAATGACTGCACATTGCGATCGAACTCAACGCCCCTCGCGCCGGATTCCGCATCTTCAATAAAAAGAACGGTATTTTTCAGTGAAGGCATATACGAGGTCCCCTTTAACAGCAACAAGGTCCCTAAGTTGCCGCCAACGATCGTTCCTTCTGCTTCTCCCGCATTGATGACTCGAGAGCCGGGATTATTTTCGAAGTTTCGATTTTCTTGATCGAGGTACCAGTCAGAATCGCTGCTCCAGAGTTGAGATGGCGATAAAAGGGAGGGCCCATGATTAAATAACATTTTCTTAAAGTTTTGAAGTGTATAGTCCAGTCCTTTCTTCATGGCGAAGGTGCTGTAATGGGGTCCGGAATAGGTGATCAATCCGCAACGAGCAAGAAAAGCGTTTTGCAGTGCGGTGATATCGGAAAACCCGCAAAATACCTTTGGGTTGTTGCGAACCACCTCATAATCGATTTGCGAAAGAAGCTGATTGCAATTGTACCCGCCGAGAGCCGTTAAAACTCCCTTGACGTTCGGATCGGAAAAAGCTTCATGAATATCTTCAACTCTAGACATTATCGAAGAAGATTGGAAGGGGTTGCATTCCATCACATGCTTTCCAAATGCCACCTTGAGCTTTAGCTCTTCCAATCTATTCGTAGCAATCTTGCAATTTTCCTCTGAAACAATCTGCAAGCTTCTCGATGGTGCGATCACGCGGATCTCATCGCCCGGCTTCAAACACTCGGGTTTCACTATGTTTCCATCCTCGTTCTTTTTAATGTTTGCGGGCTCCAGGCGTTCTCACTCCTTACATTCGATCGACGGTTTCAACTCCTAAAAGATTGAGCCCCTGTTTCATCGTTCGAGCCGCAATCTCACACAAGAGAAGGCGGGAGCCTTCCTTGGAATCTCCCTCGACTTGACAGTCTCGATAAAAGGCATTGAAGGCCTCGGTCAATCCATAAAGATAATCTGTCAATCGGTTGGGAAGAAGATCGTTAGCGACCTGATCTAAAGCTTCGGCAAACTGCAAGAGCTTCATCCCCAATGCTGCCTCTGAAGGGTGCTCGAGGTCGATCCGATGTGCTTCTCTCATAGCTTGGACGTTGGCCCGTATTTTTCGCTTGATCCCGGAAATGCGCACATAGGCATACAGTAAGTACGCTGCTGTATTACCCTCAAACCTCAGCATCCGATCATAGCTGAAGGTATAATCACCGGTTCGGTGGCAGGACAAGTCGGCATACTTGACAGCTCCAATGCCAAGAGCTTTTGCAATCGTTTTCCGCTCTTCTTGGTCCATTTGGGGATTTCTTTCTTTCATGATCTGTTCCGCCTTGGCAATCGCCGTATAGAGAAGGTCGATGAGGCGTTCCGTTTCCCCCGATCGGGTGCGGAATTTTTTCCCGTCGGGGGCGAGGACTAGACCAAACGGGACGTGGTCGAAACGGGTTCTTTTGGGGTCGATATAGCCCGCTTTGATTGCTGCTGAGTGAATCATTTGAAAGTGCATGCTTTGCCCTGCATCGGTGACGACGATGATCCGATCTGCTTTTTCTTCTTCCGTTCGATGCCGCATGCCTGCCATGTCCGTGGTATCATACCCATAGCCTCCATCGGACTTTTGCATCATCAGAGGCATGGGATTTCCTTCGCGGTTCTTAAACTCTTCTAGAAAGAGGCATCTTGCCCCATCAGAGATCGTGATCAGGCGTTTAGATTCCAAGTCAGCGATCATATCAGGCAATAACGGATTGTAAAAAGATTCGCCTCTTTCGGTCAGCTTAACATCTAGAAGAGCATAAATTTCATCATAGGCCTTTCGAGAAATTGTGCAAATGCGTTGCCAAGCTTTGAGCGTGTCGGGCTTTCCTCCTTGCAAGTCAACCACTTCAAGTTGAGCCCGTTTTTTGAATGCATCGTTTTCATCAAAACGTTGTTTTGATTCACGATACCATCTGACAAGATGGGAAAGATCTGTTTCTTCTTCTTCAGTCAAAATGGCGGGGTGCTCTTCTTTAAGGTAGGCGATGAGCATCCCGAAGGCCGTTCCCCAGTCCCCAACATGGTTGAGCCTTAGGACATCATGTCCAAGGAACTCGAAGACACGCGCAAGGCAATCTCCAATGATGGTAGAACGAAGATGGCCGACATGGAGCTCCTTGGCAATATTCGGGGAGGAAAATTCGACAATAATCCGCTGTTTTCTCGCGGGCCGGTCAATACCTAGATGGGGATGGTCAAAAATCTCTTGCAGAGCTTTGGACAGATAGGCCGGAGAAATGGCGATATTAATAAATCCCGGGCCGGCTGCTGCTAGGGTGTCGATTTGGGGCCGGGTGTCGACATGTTTAATGACTTTTTCAGCGATTTTCCGTGGATTTTCCTTTAATTTCTTTGCAAGCTTCATCGGAGTATTGCACTGATAGTCGCCGAACTTTTTTTGCGTTGCCTGGACGATTTCTACAGGGATGCATTCTTGTTCGCTTTCCAACTCCGGGAAGGCTGAGAGGATCGCTTGGTGAAATTTTTCGGATAATTCTTTTATCAAATGATGCATCGTTTCAGAAAACTCGAAAGTTTAAGATGCGAACGCATTCAAAAATTGAGACAGCCCAAACCCCGGTTTTTGAACACGTTCGGGCTCAAGTTTAACCCATTTTGGGTTGTAAAGAAAGGAAATTGTCAGCCGCCGGAGCTTAGAGGGTGTCTACAAAGTCAGAAAAGGTGCTTTTGGCATCTTTTACCGCCCTTTCTCATACCCGGCAACTCACCTACTTGAGAAGTATGCTGAGTTGCCGGGCATGAGAAATGACGGCAAAACCTGCTCAAATGTTTTGGGATCAAAAGCAAAGAGGCATGGGAAGTTGCAGTGTTCAATACCCCTATCATTCCCTTTCCACAATGAGCCAGAAAACGCTCGAAGCAATAGAGCTCTTCTTGCAAATGCTGTAGTTGTAATTTGGACTAAAACCTGTTCCTAACCATCCATACTCCTCGAAAAAATTCAAAAAGGCATAAGGAGCACGCAATTTTTTCTTTTTCGATTCTTCTAAAACCTTCTCCCAATAGTGTTTTTCCTGCATCTTTCCAATCTCATTATATAAATCGATTAAACAAGACACACCTTCGACATAGGGTTTTTTTTTCATGGCATTTTCAAGCAATTCGATAGCTTGTTTTTCGTCAATCTTAGACTTATAGACTCCAGGGTAACTCCAAATCATTGCTAAACGCATTAAGACCTCCGGATCAGGTGTCACAGATTTATTTGCAGCCTTTTTGTAAGCATCAAATTTTTCCTCATAATCCCACCCTCTTAAGTCATAAGCGTACCCTAAATATGCGTCATATCTCCAGTCGGTGTCCCATTCTTTTTGATATACCTCTTTAATGGATTTAATTAATTCTATTGCAAAAGTCTGCAAATTATCATCCCAATTTTCATCTTCTAATAGCCTTCTGGAAAGTATTAATCCTTCGATAAAAGAAAGATCTTTTGCTAAACGTTTTTGGGAATATTTTTTCAGAATATTATCCCAATCCTTGTTTTTTATAAAGAACTCCAAATTATTCATTTTATTTGCTTGATTTGATCCAGGAATCGTTTAAATAAAACTCTTTGCTTTAACTTTCTCTCTCTAGAGGATACAGAACAATCATTGGATTCTTTCAAAACAAATTCCTCATAACGCATATAGAAACGAATCGATTCGGGCAAAACCTCAAATGCTTCACCAGAAAGATAGGAATTGAAATTATTTTTGAATCCATGCACTACAGATTATCAGGGCAGTATCTAAAAGGAAATAAAAATTTGAAGTTTAAAGAAAGGTGAGTTCGACGTAAGAAAATGAGTGTATTTTAGACATTTTCCCTCCTGAATTTGCTTCGCTTCTTGGGAATAGCACAAGGCTATTCCCTACGAAACTCATCAAAGTCAGGGGAAAATACGTCGAACTCACGTTAAGGAAAAGTACTTAGGGGTTAACTATGTCGATACATGAACGTTTTCAATGGGAATGCCAGCCAAAAGCCGAGGCTTTAGTGATGCACATTCTTGAGGAAGCCTGCCATGCAAATCCTCAAATTGCCAAGCTGCAAGAAGAGCTCCACCGATACACAAGCACCCGATTGTTCGACTGGTTGGATCATGTGATTGTTGGGATATCGCCAACCATGGAAAACGACCTGGAAGAGGCGGGGTTTGTCAGTGAGGATGCTTCTCCGTCCTATCGGGTATTTTGTCATCCAGGAGCTCAATTGCCTAGGATTGTGCTCAAGGATCATGATAAACCTGTGGCGGGGATTGCCGTCAAAGTGGAGAACATTGCCGATTTTTTACTCGTCCGCGGCCTTTCCGGGTGGATTGAAGGGACACCCTTCAGCGGTTATCGGCGATGCAGTGTTCCGACCGATGAGGATGTATCCCTATGGGTTGTCGAAAGGCGGGGAACCTTGGCAATGGAACCCACCTACATGGAAGACGGATTTGTGGACAAGTATGTCGAAGGGGTGGAAAAGTGGAAAAGCCGTCCCCGAGGTCAGGAAGAAGAAGAAGAGGCCATTCACACCACCCTCGCCATTGCCGAAGAGCTGATTTCCCTACTAGGGAAAAATCTTGCCGCATGGGTGGTGTTAGAAGTGGAAAGAAGCTATTGGCAAGCGCGCAACCCCTCCGGTCAAATTCAGAAAAATCGACAAGATCGTTTAGGAATGGGGTGGGCAAACCACGATCACCATACCTTTCGTTCTTCCAGGAAATTCTTTTGCCAGCTTGTTCGTCTCTTTGAGATGCTCGGATTCCGTTGCCGAGAGCGTTTCTATGCGGGAGAAGAGGCGGGGTGGGGAGCGCAAGTGATGGAAAATGACCGTGCCGGTTTAGTTCTGTTTTTGGACCTTGACCTCTCTTCTAACGAGTTAGCAATCGACTTTGCTCATCATCCTCTTCCGGAACTCAAACAACTAGGAACAATAGGCTTGTGGTGCGGTTTGCATGGGGAGTCAATTTTAAAAGCGGGGATGCACCACCTTGAAGCTCAGTTTATGTTCGAAGATTTAACTGAAGACTTGTCCCATCATGGAATTCAGATGATGGAGCCTTTTAGCTTTTTCCCCTATTTGAAGCAGGCCTTTACACACGGAGAAATTTGGCCTGCCGATCCCAAGAGGGTCAAAAAACTCGAAGAAGCGGGAAAAATTAGCCCTGAGGAGGCCGATAAATTTCTCAAGTATGGGGCCATAGGGAGCCATTTGGAGAATTTACAGCGGCGCGAGGGGTATAAAGGCTTTAATCAAAGCAATGTCAGCATCATTATTCAAAAAACAGACCCAAGAATCCAAAAAACAGACAGCCCCTTCGGTCATAGTTAAGTTGCCACGCTCAATTTCTAGCAATATGGCTTGCCTTTCTAGTTTCTTCTCGCTCATGGCTACGGTCTCCCCCCTCCACATTGGCCCTCCTTTATTGCTAATTAAGCTATTTGCCCAAATCCAACAAAAAAAGCGGAAATTTCTATTTCGGTCCTACAAATAATAAATTTTTTAATTGAAATAGGCATTATAATTTTATATACTAAGTGTAGTAAGATTAATAAAAAAAGGAATAAAATTATGTTGAATATCAAAGAGGCGATTTTAAATCTCGACTATAAACATCAGGAAATATTGTTTAAAAAACTTAACTCAAGAGAAAGATACAAAGTTTTGCGATGTATAAAAACAGAGCAAGAAATATCTGAGACAGAGAAAACACATAAAGTTTTGATTAAAAAGATAAAAGAAGCGGAAGAGAGTCCTATCAATATTTCCATGACGAAAGATAATTCGGCAATTGCATTATTAAGTAGGAAAATAAAAAATCTGGTAGATAAAATAGCTTACTTTTTGGGGTTTCTTACCGCAAGAAAAACACAACAACTTGCCAACTCTTATTTGAGAACTTCTAAAACTCCTACTGACAAGATTAAAAATGTCGTCTCAAAAAACAAATTAAGAAAAATTCTAATCCAAGAAAGACGCGCCAATCCCCAAGGCCATATCAACTTAAGCGAGGTCTTAATCAAACACGGATTTTCACCTAAAATTTCTGGTTGCACATTTAATAAAGCAAAAATTTTCTTAAGA
Organism: Waddliaceae bacterium; assembly: GCA_049583465.1. GTDB lineage: Bacteria > Chlamydiota > Chlamydiia > Chlamydiales > Waddliaceae > JBAUVX01. The sequence continues at coordinate 18,963 of JBAUVX010000288.1, forward strand.
GTAGATTTGAAAAACATTGCATTTGAAAATTGCAATTTTGAATCATCCCATCTCAGTCATTGTTCCTTATCAAAAGTAACATTTGAAAACTGCACCTTTTCAAATACTTCCTTCTTGAGTGCAAGCTTTGATCACTGCACATTTCACAGATGTAATCTCCAAGAAGTTATGTTTACCGATGCAAAAATTGATCATTCCAATTTTTCTGCCTGCTCGATTATTGCCGGCAGTTTCGAAGACGCATCAATTACCAACACAACTTTTAGTAATTCCGCACTACCTGCAACTCATTTTTTGGAAGCATTTGTAAAAGATAGTAGTTTCATAAAGTGCAGTTTAAAAGATACAGTGTTTTTTGACGCTTTTGAAAAATTTTCTGTGGATGAAAAGTCAAAAGAAACTGCTAAAGTGACGAGACCAACCTCGGCTATTTTAGTAGACCCTGAAAAACGAGGAATTACCACACCTAAGGCTTTTATGAAACTCGATCGAGCAGCTAATACCATTCCGTTGCGAATTACACTGAAACCCCAGAAAGCGTCTTCCGAGCAAGTTAACGAAGAAGTCAAAACAACACTTGAAGAAATAGGCGCTTACAACAGAGAAGAAATGCCCATACCGCAGAAGCTTATCAAAAATATTGCAGATAACCCGGAGACGCATGCAGAAAGTATTAAAATATTAAAGAAAGCAGAAAAACTCGCAACAATAGTAGACTCATTTTTCTTACCTGGCGGCGAAGATGTACCCCCGGCCTTATATGGACAAAAGGAAGATGAAAATACGAAATGGGGTGATGATTATCGTCGATCGATATTAGAGCTAGGTATCATCCACCAATCCTTCAACAAAGGAATACCTTTGATGGCCGTCTGCCGAGGCTTTCAAATGTCAAATGTTTATTTTGGCTCACAGCTTTTACAGGATGTGGCAGGACACAAAGGAATACAGAAATTTAAACTTGATAGCAATAAACATAGAGGGCTCTATTATAATGCTGTAAGAGGTTCCATACTAAGCGCTTTTTTTCACCATCAAGCAGTCTCGAAATTCTCCGGACCCACAGAGCATCTCGAGCCGTCAATCACCTATCAGAATTTGATTAAAGCTTCGGAGTTAGAATACTCAGCTAGCACCCCCATGATGCTCCTTCAATTTCACCCTGAATTCTATAAAGCGAAAACAGCGGTTAGTATGATAAGGAGATGGATAGATACTATACTTAGTGCTGTAATGTCTAAAAGCAATGAAGTATTTTGGGAGATCCTGTCTGACAGTGCAAAAGCATATCGGATAAAAAAACTGCACTATCACATCTAAAAATACAATCTATTGAGACAAGAAACGTGCTCAGATATGAATCTGATTTTGGACCATTAGAAAAGAAATTTCTTCCATTGAAAATAAATAAACAAAGGGCAGCCATAGACAAACTGGAAAAAGACAGAGCGAGGGTATTTGAACTTTTCAAAAGTATCTACTATTCCGAAAAAAAATCCCTGCTTCAAGCAATAATAATCAACCCTGTGTCCGCAAAAAAATATTTATCAACCCTTGATGAAAAGGCATTTGATCGATTTTCAGAGGAAAGAACTATCATCACAGCTGCTCTAAAGAATAATGAAGAATTTATCAAAAAACTAGGAATGTCAAGACTTAGTATTCTAATGTCCTATATTAAGGAAGTTAACCCAGAACTATATACTGAATTAATTCCACTCAAACACCTACAACCTATATCCAAGTAAGCTTTCTAATGAAATTAGTTCATACACCGTAACCGTGGTTTTATCTGGGTGAAAAGATCTCATTTCTATCGTGTCAGTCCAAATCTTGAGTTTTCTTCAGTATATTTTCGTGGAGGATTTCAGCTAGATGGAAGGCCCTCCGTTTAGTCCCTTGCAGAATTTGATGTCGGCAAGAGAAGCCGTTGGCAACAATCAGGGCATCGTCGGGAGATTGACGGATTGCAGGGAAAAGAACAAGCTCGCCGATTTTTATTGAAAAATCATCGTGCTCTTTTTCGTAGCCGAAAGACCCCGCCATTCCACAGCATCCGGAAGCAATTTCCGAGACTTTCGCGTTGGGAAGAGTGTTGAGGACTTCAAGGGTGTATGGGTTTTCCAGGAGGGCTTTTTCATAGCAGTGGCCGTGGTGGAAGATTTGGCGGCGTTCGGTCGTAAAGGGAAGGGGAAGTCGTTGATTGTCAATATGAGAGGCGGCAAAGGCGTCGAAGGTTTGACAGTGCTCGATTACAGTGTGCAGCTCTTGATGATGATAGCCAAGCAACCCTTCGAAATCGTCTGTTATTGTCAACAGACAGCTGGGTTCGAGGCCAACGATAGGGATGTTCTTATGGGCGAAGGGAGCCAACATGTTGATCAGTGTTTTTGCATAGGTTTTTGCCGGCCTGAGGATTCCTTTCGAGATCAGCGTCCGGCCGCAGCATTGCCATTGAGGGACAATGACCCGATAACCCAGAGCTTCAAGAATGTGTGTTGCGGCAATGCCGATTTCCGGGGTGTGAAATTCAGTAAACGTGTCGTTAAAAAGAACGACGGCTTTATGATGCTGATCGACGACGGGTGATCGATGATGCCGAAACCAACGGGAAAAACGTTGTGCCGCCATTGAGGGCAGCTCTCGTTTGGTCGTGATTCCTATCCGGTTCATCAGGGATTTTCCCAAAAAATGCTTGGCCAAGGTGTTGAAAAATGGGGCGAAGGGAGAGGCGATCCGGTTGATTTTTCCAAGATAGCCAACAAGCCGATCCCGGAGGGCATAGCCATGCTTTTCTTGATAATGGAAAAGGGCTTCGGCCTTCATTTTGGCCATGTCGACAAGAGAAGGACACTCTTTTTTGCATCCTTTGCACCCAATGCAGAGGTCTAACACGTCATGAAGACCCTTGCCGGGTATGTCTTTCAGAGGGAGTTTGCCGTGGATAATGGAGCGCAGGGTCTGAGCACGGGCACGGGTGGTATCATATTCGTCTCCAGAGGCTTGAAAGGAGGGGCACATCGTTTGATTCCGTTTTCGACAGAGGGCGTTGCCATTACACAGATCTGCTGCAAGAGAAAATCCTCCCTCTTTGGAAAAATCGAGAAAGGTGTCTATCTCTTTTACCGGCGTATCGGGGCTTAGGCGTAAATTCTGCAGAAAGGGTTCGGGATGGACAATTTTCCCCGGGTTCATGAGGTTGTTAGGATCAAAAGCCTCTTTGAGAATAACAAATGCTTGGCAAATTTTTTCCCCGAACATTTTTTTGTACAGCCATGATCGGGTCAGTCCATCTCCATGTTCCCCGCTGAGCGCTCCATTGTATTCAAGAAGGAGGGTGGAGACGTCGTTCATCATGGCCTCCATGAGTTGCAACTCCTCGTGTTTGCGCAGGTCAATGTAGGGCCGGATGTGGAGGCAGCCCGAGCCCGCATGGCCATAGATGCCTGCTTCTTTCCCTATCTTTTTCAGGTAAGGCAGGAACTTGTCCATAAAAGGAGCGAGATGATTGGGAGGAAGGGAGATATCTTCGATGAAGGCAATGGAACGGGAATAACTCCGCTTGGAAAGCAGTAAACCAAGGCCGGCGCTTCGCACTTTCCAAAAGTTTGCCATAGCCAAGCCGTCGCTCAGGCAGACCCGGGTGTAGCCGATTCCCTGCTGTTTCATGGCGTTGGAGAATCGATTAAGCTTCTCTTCGACAGCTTCAACAGTGTCCGCTTCCAGTTCTGCGGCAAAAACAGCTTTCGGGTCGTTCACTAGCCAATTCAAGCGATTCCTTAGGGTGGGAGATTGCTTTGCCATTTGAATGAGCTTGTCGTCAATCATTTCTAACGAAATGGGTTCATAGGGCAAGATGGCATCGATCGATTTCATTGCTTCAATGATGTCGTGGAAATGGATGAGGCACAACCCTGTCGCTTTAGGTTGTGGAGAGATTTTTATGATGATTTCTGTGATGATACCGAGTGTTCCCTCCGAGCCTGTGATGAGCTTGCTGACGTTTAGCGGCTGAGGCTTGACCAGTTCGTCTAAATTGTAGCCTGAAGCACGACGGGGGATTGCCGGAAAACGGGTCTTGATTTCGTCGGCATAGTGATTTTGGATGGTGTCGATTGCACGGTAAATCATTCCCTCTCGATCGTTTTGCAGGCATTTCTTTTTGAAGGAGGTTTCATCAACCTCTTCAAAACGGAGTGTCTCTCCTGAAGCTAAGATCATCTCTACACCTAGCACATGATCGACCATTTTTCCGTATTTCAAGGATTTAGCCCCTGCTGAATTGTTAGCGAGCATCCCTCCGATTGTCGCTCGATTTCCCGTCGATGTTTCGGGACCTAGACGATAGCCGCTATTGGCTAACTGTGTGTTGATATGGTCTTGAATCACTCCCGGCTCACAGACAATGAACTGTTTTTCTTCGTTGATGTCTAAGAGTTGTGTCAGGTATTTTGAGACGTCGAGGATAATTCCAGATCCAAGACATCCCCCCGTAATTCCCGTTGCTGCCCCGCGAGGGATTAGAGAGACGCCTTGTTCATTGGCGAATGCGAGTGTTTTTAAGATGTCTTCTTTGGTTTTAGGGAGGACCACTGCGAGGGGCGCCACTTCATAGATCGAAGCATCGACACTGTAGACATTTTTAGAGACAGCATCGAAACGGACCTCGCCTTCTAATGTTTTTCCGAATTCCTTTAGCAGCTCTTGTCTCAAATTCATATTTTTTTAATACTTGCCATGGGTTTTGGACCAATACCGGCGTCTTTTTCCCGATAATTTTTTTATGCATGAAAGATTGCAATTTCTCAACTACTAGAATTAAGAGGTTTTTTAGATGACTATTGAAAGCTTGAGAGCTAATATTTTAGTCAGCATTGATCAAACGATGCAAATTGAGCGTGGGAAGGAAATCGATGCAAGGATCCAAGAGATCCAAAACGTGATAGAATCCAGTGATTTGTCACAAGATTACAGAACCGACCAGTTGAGCGAGCTGCAGTTTAAGCGCATTAAAAAATATCTAGTGTACGGCTCTGTGGTCCTGGCAGTCGCAGCTGTTGTCGCCACGGTTGCCAGCATCATATTTGCAGCCGGAAAGGTTGCTGCCGGGGCATTAACCCTAGCCATAGTTTCGGGGATGTTGAGCATTACCACTTCGTTCAATGGGCTTGACGGAACCCTCAGAAGATATCTTGAATATATGAAAGAAGAAAAAACTGAGAACAACAGACTCAACAAAGTGAAGAAGAAAATTTCCAATGTTTCCACTTTGATTCATTCACGCATCGAAAGCCTTAAAAATATTCCAAAAGAGTACATAGTGGATCGTGAAGAGTACATAGTGGATCGTGGACAAGCCATTTTAGATCAAATCAATCGGATCAATGCATGCGTCACAGGTGTCAGGCAAGCGGTTCCAGAGAGGAGTATGGACTTTCCGTGGTTGGACCAGTTTCCTCTTCTTGCTGTTGCGAGCCCTACTTAGTCGAGCTCACTTTTGGAACGAGTAAATGTTGCCAAGATCGAGAATTCGTGTGAGCGCATGGAGTGCTGCTTGCGTCTCTTCAACGAGTTTGGGATCTGCCAGATCTTTTGGCTCGAGTCGGTCGCGGTAATATTTTTCTACCCATGCCGCCAAAGATTGGTACCGCTTTTCTGTGAGGAAGACGTTGGGATGTGCGGCATTGATCTCGTTTTGCGTCAACACAGTCCTTAAGGACAAACAGGCGGGGCCTCCTCCATTACCCATGCTTTCGCTTAAGTCTAGGAAATGGATTTTTCTAAGAGGGTTTTCCGGATCTTGGATGAGTTGTTCGAGGTAGGTGTAGACGTGTTCATGTTGCCGGCATTCAAGAGGAACAACGAGGTCGATGGATCCTTCAGGGGTACAGATGATTTGAGAGTTAAACAGATAAGACCTAACCGCAGCTTGAATCGAAATCGCGGCGGCAGGAACCTCGATCTTTATCAGCTTCGTGTCGGAAAATTCTTCGAGCTTTTGTCCGATTTCTAAAAGAGGGTGTCGAGATCTATCGTAAGCGTTTTCATGGTAGAAGAAAAAGTGCTTGTTTCCCACGGCAACGAGATCATTGTGAAAGACACCCATGTCAATGGCGAGGGGATTTTGCTGCGCAAAGACAACCCGCTCGGGAAATAGTTGATGAGAACGGACAATCGCTTGGCTTGCCTCCAGGGTTTGCCGCGCCGGATATTTTTTGGGCAGAAATCCTTGGTGCGTTTCCGATGATTGTCCATACACAAACAGATAAATGCCCGTCTGGTTATATTCTCGGCAAAAGTGGCAATGGTTTGCCGCGCCTTCGTCAGCAAAGTAGGTTCCAAGAGGAAGAGGAGGGTGGTGGGCAAAATAGACGTTGCTAGGGAAGACCGCACGCAACACTTGCGCCGTAAATGGTGCCTCTATTTCGCGATGGCGCGTCATCGATTTATTCGCAGGGGTGATGTGCACCCGCTCGTCAATGCTGTCGATGGAGGGGGTGATTGTCGCTGCTTGGGCTGTCCACATGGCTGCAGCGGAAGAGGTTTCGTACAAAATATGAGGCAGCTTTTGAAACACCTTTTGCGGAATCAATGGGTCCGGACCGGAAAATCCTAAGGCGCGCAGTGTCGGAAGATGAGGCCGTTCATGAGGAGGGAGAACCGCCTGTTTTTGACCAAGGTCTAAAAAAAGCTTCATCTTTCTCAAGCCCTGCAAAGCAGCAAGCTTGGGGTTGGAGATGGCATCGCGGTGGCGCATTGAGGCAAGATTGCCATACGATAGTCCGCTGTAATTATGCGTGGGACCGGCGATCCCGTCGAAATTCACCTCATATCCTAGAGGAATCATCGCCTATACCTGGTAAAAGTGTTTCGGGCAGGGTAAGCTCGGCCGCCTCTAACGATGCGACCGGAAAGCTGCAGTAATCCGCAGCATAGTAAGCGCCGGGCCTATGGTTGCCGCTATGACCCACTCCGCCGAAGGGGGCTGCACTGCCGGCTCCCGTCGTCTGCTGATTCCAGTTAACCACTCCTGCCCGGGATCGTCGATAAAATTCCTCATACAAGTCCCGGCTGTCGGTGAGAATGGCAGCGGCAAGCCCAAAGGATGTGCGATTGGCTTCTTTGATTGCACTTTCCCTATCGGCGACTCGGATCACCTGCAGGAGGGGGCCGAAATATTCTTCATCGGGGCGGCCGGGAATGGCTGTGACATCAATCAGGCCGGGAGAGAGCAAAGGGGTGTTTGCTTGCAAAATCTCCATTTTTAGTAAAGGCCTTCCCCCTTTGTCAATGAGAGTTTTTTGAACTTCGCGGAGTTGATGCGCCGCTTGCAGTGTAATAACAGGACCCATAAAAGGTTCGGGGAGGTCTGTATAAGGGCCGGCGTGAATCGTAGAGATCATCTCCGTCAAGAGGTCCAAAAAGGCATCGCTCCATGCAGTGTCCGGAAGGATAAGGCGCCGTGCACACGTACAGCGCTGTCCCGATGTCAGATAGGCCGATTGGATCGTCAGATAAGCCGCTGCTTTCATGTTCGAGATATCCCAAACGACTAATGGATTATTTCCCCCCATTTCCAAAGCTAGCAGCTTTTCCGGGTGGGAGCCGAATTGCTCGGAGAGGATTTTTCCAGTTTTCCAGCTTCCCGTAAAAAGAACGGCGTTGATATCGGGATGGCGGGAGAGATTTTGGCCAATCTCAGGGCCTCCTTGAACCAGGTTCATCACTGATTCCGGGAGGCATCTCTTCCACAGCTTGACCACTTCTTCTCCTACCCAAGGGGTCAGTTCGCTGGGCTTAAAGATAACGACATTGCCGGCGAGAATAGCGGGAACGATATGTCCGTTTGGAAGGTGGCCGGGAAAATTAAAAGGGCCGAAGACGGCGGCTACCCCGTGGGGCTTGTGTCGAGTGATCGCCCGGCCTTTCTGTCTTTCGGGGCAACGCTCTTGTTGTGCTTCAATTGAAATGCTTACTTTAGCGATCATCCCGTCGACTTCGCTTTTCGACTCCCATAGGGGTTTCCCCGTTTCTTTTGAGATGGTCTCCGCTAGAGTGTTTTTTGAAGCTCTAAGCTGTTCTTGGAAGGCCAGGACACAGGTGATACGCTCGTTAAGAGGAAGATTGGCCCAATCTTCAGAGGCAGCTTTGGCTGAAGAGCAAGCTTGGTCGATCGTTTTCTCCTCGATCGTGCTTTCCCACAAGATTTCTCCTGTCATCGGATTTGTTGAGATAAGCTTACGGGAGGGGGGCATAACGTATCTGTTCTCCTCTCTTTATGTGCAAGGCATCGGCGGCATTCTCATTGATCACAACCCGAGCCTTCTTGACGATTTTTAATTTCCCGCTGCATGCCCGAAAGTTAAGGTCATTGTTACTCATGATCCACCTTGGACTGTGGATTTGATCGGAGGTGATGGCTTCGACTGTGGCAAGGCGGCCTGCTTTGATCGTGTGAATGCTCTTCTTAGGTGCTGTCACGACAGGCCCTCCATCGAACATGTCAATCCATGAAGAGAGCTGAAAACCCTCATCGAGGAGCATTTTCAAGGCGGGTTGAGAGGCTGCATTTGCCTTTCCCATCACCTTTTGCACCTCTTTTGAGAGGAGAGAGGCGTAAATGGGATATCGCGGCAGTCTTTTTGCAATCCACTCTTCACTCGAATGCCCTAAGGCAATGGCCTCTTCAAGCGTTAAATCCATAAAATGCTTGCCTAATCCCTCCCAAAAAGGAGAGGTTGATCCTTTAATCACCCCTCGGAGCGCTGCGATCACGGTTTTGTTAAAACGGCGTCGATTTCCCGCGATAAAAAGAAGGCGGGAAAAAGAGAGCAGCCGTCCTAAATGCCTTTTTCGCCATGTTGGCGTTAGATATAGGGCGCACAGTTCTGTCGGCCCATTGTGCAGTGTCATGGGATAGAGTAATCGGTGATCATCTGTTCCATTTTTTGCCGGCGCGTCGGGAGGTTCGACGCGGAAAAAGTACAACGGCCTGCGCGTTCCAGATTTTGCATGAAGACCGCAAGAACCCCCAACGGTTCCCGTCTCTATATCTTCGAGGACAAATAAGTAGATCTCATCGTGCGGATGACGAACGCTTTTTTGAAAGCTTTTCATCGACGCTTGGATTTCCCTCTTCAACAGCCTGCGGTTTCTGGGAAGGCTTAGCATTCCCGTTTGCGTTGCATGGGCAAACATTTCCAAGGTATCGAGGTCTTGAAGGGTAATCGGACGAATGACAAACATTATACCCAAACAAATTCAAGAATTGGATTTCGGCTGCGCCAAAGCCCCGGGCTTGGACGATCGCAAGAGGCTCCATATTACTTAATATAGAGCCTCTTGCGATCTTTCAATCGCGGGAGCTTTCGCGTTGCCCAAATCCAATTCTTGAGTTTGTTTGGGTATACAGTGTTTTTTCCACGATAGCTGTGACTTGGTCGATATCTTCCGGTGCGACAGCCCCGACAGGAATCAAAAAACGGATGCGCGTGGGATTTCTCCCGCAGATAAAACTGATCACTCCCGCTTCAAAAAGAGAATGTCCAAATTTGATGACCTGTTCACGGTGTCCATCCCCTGGAGTAAAAGCAACCATTGCTCCTAGCCCATAAGGACCGCGGATCTTTCCCGGGCGATTGTCTGCAATCCTATCGAAATTTTTCTTTATATGGGCATTGATTCGGAGATTTTTTCCATTTTCACCAAAAAATCCTTCTTTGATCATCAAATGAATCATCGTTTTTGCCGTGTGGATCGCAGCTGTGCTGCTCGTAAAGGTTTGGCTCAGCAGGCCGGGGCGGGGATTATATTCTTTTGTAAAAAGAGTGGCGCAAACGTGGCTAAGCTTTCCAATTGTGACAATATCGACTAGCTTGTCCAGTTCAAAATGTTGAAACGCAAAGAGCTTGGATGTCCTGCCAAACGTTTGGACTTCATCGATACAAACGGCAATTTGGTGATTTTTGAGAATGTCGATGATGGCCCGAAAAAATTCTGTGCTTCCCGGATAATACCCCCCTTCTCCTAGAACCAGTTCAAATAGCATTAACGCATAATCTTTTGGATAGCGCCATAAGTAGCGTTTGAGTGTGTCGACAGCACGTTTTGTACTCTCTTCAGGAGCATCCGGATCAAAAAAGGGGAGGAAATCCACGGCTGCATTCACAGGCAATCCTTCTCGTACTTCCGGTTTTTCCGTGAGTTGGGACATCGCCCACGTTCTTCCGCAAAAACTCCCTTCAAAAGCAAGAATTCTTCTAGCCGGATGATGTTTCTGGAACGCAATTTTTAGGGCATTTTCATTGGCCATCGACCCTGATGTGGTAAGAAAACAATGATCCAGCTTTGATTCCGTTACCAAAAGATCGATCAGTTCCAAGGAATCTCCGTTTTGTTGCAGGTGTCCTTGCATGATGATGTCGCTGATAGCGGCATCAATGTTCGCCGACATCAACTCAGGGTGGCTATGGCCAAAGTGATGCACGCCAATCCCTCCGATAAAATCATATTTCACACTTCCATCCAACAACTCCACAAGGGGACCTTTTCCAATGCCGCTTCCCAAGTAAGGAAACCAGAGTTTTGCTCCACGCTGCCGGCTGAGAGTTTCGAGGGCATTTGCATAGTAGGCTTTAAGATCGGGATCCGGGGTCCGGATGCCATTCATTTCTTTTTGCTGTGTTTTGACCGCTTCTAATAACAACTCTTTTGCTTGTGCAATCCGCCGGTCTGCCTTTAATGCTCCAAAGTGCGAGAGTGTCATGATGGGATGGGACTCCTTTCATCGGCCAGATGCATCAAAAACTTGGCGGCCAAAAGCGACCGTTCTACCAAACTTGGGATCATCATATACTCTTCCTTTGTATGGAGATTGCCGCCGATGACACCCAAGGTATCGATCGTTGGAAGACCTTCATGGGCAAGGGTATTACCATCGCATACCCCTCCTGTAGACTCCCATTCGAGGGTGAAGCCGAGCTGAGAGGCGCAGGATTGCAGGTTATTGAGGAGAGCTTGAGTGTGTTCATCGAGAGGTTTAGGAAACCGCTCGGAATCTTGATGCAAGATGACGGCAACCCCTTTTTGTTCTCTTTCCTCGTTGCAGGCTTTTTCTAGTTCTTCTTTTACCATCGCAAGGTCTTGATGTGTTTTGACCCGTAGATTCATGAGGCAGGAAGCTCGGTCGGGAACAATGTTGATCGTGCCTCCTCCTTCGATATGCCCAATGTTAACAGTAATGTCTTTATCAGGATCCGTCAAGTTTTCTGCAGCGACGGCGATCCGTGCTAACGAGGTGATTGCATTTTTTCCAAGATGAAAATCCCTTCCTGAGTGACTGGCTATTCCTTGTACGACCAATGTATAGTTCACCGATCCTTTACGTGAACTGACAAGAGCGCCGTTGGGGAGGGAAGGCTCAAAGAGGAGGCCGAGTTGGCACGATGCCGACTCTTTAACCAGGAGTTCATGCGAACCCGGCGAACCTAATTCCTCATCGGGAGTGATCAGCACCTTCCATCCGATCTGTCCCGAAAAGGGACTTTTCTCCAATGCCTGCAAAGCTGTCAAGAGAATCACAAGGCCCCCTTTCATGTCTGCGGTCCCTCTTCCGCATAGTCGATCCTTTCCAATGAGCTGACAGGGTTCCAGCGGCTGCCCCTTTTTGAGGGCAATGTCCATATGGCCGCCGAGAAAGACTTGTCGTTGAGCATCGGGGTGTTTGCTGAGTAGAAGAGCCTTGCCCAATGGTTCCTCAACCGTTGTCCCTTCGGAGATGAGACGTTTACGAGGAGGCAGCGGGAGTGCAGCGATGCTCCCTCCTAGGGTAGCAAATGCTTCTTCCAATGCCGATAACATGGTATGCAGCCCCTCTAAATGATTCGATCCCGAGTGAATATTTGCCCATTGCTCCACCCGGGATGCCATCTCTTTTTTGTGTCCATAGATCCACTTTAAATAGGGCTCGTATCGATTCATGAGAGTCTGCTTTTTATTCTTATTCAAATCATGACTCCGGCATTTATGTCAATTTTCTCAAAAAACGGGAGTTTTGAAGATAACGGGCGGATATCCCGGCAAAAGAGCGTTGAACGAGAAAATTAAAAACCGGGTTTAAAATTTT
>JBAUVX010000289.1:0-8265 GCA_049583465.1 Waddliaceae bacterium
TTTCTCTCTGTGCTCTCTGTGTCTCTGTGTTTTACACTAACAACCATGCTTTAAATGAGTGGTGAAACTAGTACCTGCGCATTATCAACCGAAATCGCAAAATCGCAATTCGCCCATGGCGTGTATTTATTTCTTAAAACACGACCATTAACAAAATTAAAGGAGTTAAGAATGGTATCGCTTCTCGGAAATCATCAACGTTTGACATCGATTGTTCATCCAGAAAAAAATCTCTTAGATGAAGATAGTGGAAAAGGCCCTAGGGCATTGCCGGATGATGTATTAAATAAGATTCTACTTTGTCTACCCTTCAGCGATTACCCTAGTGTAGTGAGGGTAAGTCATCAGTATCGCAACCTCACTTATCATTGCGACTCATTTTGGAAAGAACATGTGAGAAGGCTATGGAAATGCCTTGCGACCATCAAACCGAAGAGTTCTTCTTCCTGTAAAGATATTTTCATAAAAGCCCGAGAAAAAAGAGCAGAATATGGTAAAGAAGCCTGTGAGAATGCCGACAGGTGTTTTCAAGATTTTTTAGATAGCGGGACTGAATTGCAAAACTGTCGACTTGCTACAGTTTTATTAGCTATTGTCAAAAAAAAGACAGAAGTAAATAAAAAAGAAGCCCTTAAATATTTAAAGAAGGTTTCTAACCCATCTTTTCAAGGAGAGAAGGGTAAAGCTTTAGCTGGGATTATCAAAAAGTGGAAGGCTCACGATCTCTTCCCTGAACTTGCCGGCCTCGTCGAAGAAATAATCAACGAAGATGCTTGGAGCGACACATTTTATGAGCTTCTCGAAAAATGCTCAGACACAGACCCGGAAGTTGGAAAAACACTTTTCCAAAAAATTGCTCGAAAGTTGGATGTCAGAAGAGGCAGTTTCCAAGGTGCTTATTATCCTTCTTTTGAATGGCTCATCACAATGCATATGGAGGCCTCCCTGGCATGGAGAAAATTCAACTTGGAAGAGGGAGAAAATCTTTTCCAAATTGCTTGTGGAATCTTTGAAGAGAAACTCAAAAAAAATACTTGGAATCAACGCCAAAAAGACATCATTTACTTTCACTTTTCCCAATGGTGGAAGAAAATCGATGGAGAAACAGCCAACGAATATGCGGCTAAGATCGAAGATCCGCAAACAAGAATCGAAGCTATCCTTGCAATTACCGATCCAAAAAGGATAGATAGCGCTCTCCTGCAAAAACTCGAAGGGATGACCTATGAAATCGAGGACGAGTTCGAGAGGAGCAGGGTACTCGCTAAGATTGGCGAAAAATGCTCAGACACACATCCACAAACAGCCAACCGTCTTTTTCGGGAAATTGCTAAAACTGTGGTTTCTAATCTCGAAGAATTGCAAATAGGGTTAAGGCATGCTCCTCATCAAAATGCACTGATGGTGAACTCTATATTTTTGGAAATCATCGAGTGGGTCGAAAACTGGGGGAAAATTAATCGTATAGCAGCAGATAACCTCTTGCAAATACTCTTTGAGGTCATCAATGCCGAAAGGGTTATTCCCCACCTGAAAGTCCAACTTTTATTTGAGCTTTTCGAATCCCGGTTAAAAACAAATCCGCAAGAAGCAGCTGAAGTTTTTAAAGCTTTATTGGCGGCCTACGCAGACGAATCTCCTAATGCCAACTCCTTGCAAAAAGCTGAAGCTCTTCTTAAGTTGGAGGATTGGTATCTTCCAATCGAAGATATCGAAAGTTTTTCTTAAGACTCCGGGGATGCGACCTATTTCGGCTGCCGGAAAGACATTCATTTTCCGGTCCTAAACCCGCGTTGATGGTATCATCAAATTCGCGAAGGGACCTCCAATTGGGCTTCAGCCTCTGTATACCCAAACAAACTCAAGAATTGGGATTTCGGCGGCCCCAAAGCCCTGGGCTTGGATGATCGCAAGAAACTTCCATACTATTAATATTGAGCCTCTTGCGATCGTCCAATCGCGGAAGCTTTCGCATTGCCCAAACCCAATTCTTGAGTTTGTTTGGGTATATCATCTTCTTTTTGAGGTGAGAGACATAGCTTGCTCGCAAGAAAATGAGAAATTTCCCCCAACGTCGCTCCCTTTAAAATCATCATTGCCGGAATGTCGATCGCAAATTTTTGCTGAAAGCTCGCTTGCATTTCCATCGCAATTAACGAATCAACGCCCATCTGCGTTAAGCTTTTCTCTGTTTCAATGCTGCCGGGATCCATGTGCAAAACATCTGCAGCCATGTCTTTTAAGATGATGAGAATCTCTTCTCGACCGGCAATCATCCCCTGCTCCTTTGACAACAAGGAATTTTTTGCAGTCAAATCGGAAAGGAGCGAAGAGCGCAAAGCTCCTGCCTTTGCCCAATCCACCTCCATCACGCCAACCTGGGAAGGCTGTGCTAGGAGAATGCTTTCGAGCTGTGTTAACACCTCGGGGATGGAAAGGCTTTTAATCCCCATGTTCTCGAGATGTCTCCCGATGGTCTCATCTCGAGCAACCACGCCTGTCGAAGCGATCGCCCCCCAATTAATGCTGATCCCCGGAAGGCCCTCTTGCTTGCGGAAGCGGGCCAGCCCATCCAAAAAGCTATTCGCCATGACATAACTACCCTGCCCCGGATTCCCTATCAGCGCTGAAATCGAAGAAAATAGGACAAAGTAGTCCAACCGGCTTGCCTCCGTTAGGCGGTGCAGGTTCCAGGCACCTTGAGCTTTCGGCATCATGACCCTCTCCAGTTGATCGGCATCGAGATCATTCAGCCACCCATCGTCGAGAACCATGGCAAGATGGAAGACTCCCCTCACTGTAGGATGGATGGTTTTCCACAACCGGCGCATTTGAGGGTAATTGGCTGCATCGGCAGTCACGACGTGCACTGTAGCTCCCCTTTGACGCATCGATCGAAGGGCTTTGCTTCCCTCTTCTGTCGCAATCCCTGAACGGCTGATTAAGTAGAGGTGCCGAACCCCTTTGCCGACCAGCCACTGTGCCACTTCCAATCCCACACCACGAGTTCCTCCTGTAACAACATAGGAAGCCTCTTCTCGAAACAAAGGCTGAGAGGCAGCTGCAACCTCAACCTTGGCATCACGGAAGGAAACACCCACTTTCCCAATATGCTTTCCCCTCATTAACCATGAAAATGCTTCGGCAACGGCGTCAGCAGGATAGAGCTTTGTAGGAAGGGCATGAAACACTCCCTTTTCAAAGAGACGGTAAGCCGCTCGCATCGTCCTCCGCACCTGCCGAGGATCATCGACAAGCATCCGATCAAGGTCAATTGCCGCAAAAAGGGCATTGCGATTGAAAGGGAGCAGGGAAAGTCTCTCACCCATCATCATCGCCCCCTTTCCGATGTCGATAAAGCGCCCATAAGGAGCCATCAACTCCCAGCTTTTATGGAAAAGATCGTCCGATAAAGCGCTGAGAATGACATCCACCCCCCTCCCTTTGGTCCATTTCATTACATCGTCATAAAATGTCAGCGACCGGGAGTCAGAGACATGAGTCAACCCTAATTGTTTGAGATAGGCCCGTTTTTCTTCATTTCCCGCTGTCGTATAAATCTCTGCACCCACGCTTGCGGCATACTGTATTGCTGCCAATCCGACAGCTCCCGTGCCTGAATGGATCAAGCAGCTCTCTCCCGATTTTAACCGAGCAATTTCTTTTAACCCCTTGACGGCGGTAACAAAAGGAATCGTGATGGGAGCGGTTTCCAGCGTCGTCTTCGGTGGAATGGGAAATAGCGCTTCTTGCGGGACAGTGACAAACGACTGAAACAGATTTGGCCAAAGGACGACGACCTGATCCCCCTCTGACCACTTTACCACCCCTTTTCCTATAGCAACAACGGTGCCCGAACACTCCATTCCCAGCTCTTCTCCAAAGTAAGTTCCTTCCAACACCCGATGATCGAGTTTGCCCCACACTTTCATGACATCTTTAAAATTCAACGACACCGTATCCACTTTGATCAGCACCTCTTTTGGGCCGGGCGATCGTAAAGAGCCCTCCCTGAATGAAAAGCGGGCCCCGGGCTTTTCCACCTGTAAACAGACAGGAGTTTCATTTGCCGATTTTTTTACTGTTGGAGGGGCAAGTTGGGAAAGAGATTGTAAACGAGGAACAAATCCTTGATCACCTTCAACAATAATCTCCTGTTCCGATCCTTGCAGTGTCAGCCAGGGTAAAACATGCTTGGGATCGTCGACAGAGAACCGGCGACAGGAAATGGAGGGAAACTCGTTGCACAGGGTCCGACAGAGTCCTTGCAAGCAAGAGCCGATGAGTGAAGCCTCCTTCCCCGTCACGATAGCAATGTCCACTCCCCTTTTCGCCAACGCCAATACATCCAGGCAAATAGCCATGGCTTCCTTTACCGGTTCCTTCCCTTGCTTAAACACCCCGTACAAACATCCTGCTTGCTGGCTTCCGTTTTTTGCGATTGCGCTTTCCCACATTTTTTGAATAGAAGGAACATCGCACCTCACCACCCATGAGCGTTGAGCCTCTGCGGTCGAAGGAGGAGCTGTCGTTTTCCATTCCAGTCCGTACAGAAGTTGTCTGTTTGCGGTGTGCGTTCGATTGTTGAGCAGGCGAAATGCGACTCCTTGCATCTCTAAACATACATTCCCTTTGTCATCCAATACAAAGAGATCGCAGCACCATCGTTCCTTACCGGCAGATTGCAGCCGTCCATAACACCATCCTGCCCCTTTTGGAAAAGTTCTATATTTGATCGTCTTGATGGATTGCGGAATGATCAACCGATCCGGTTGGTATTGATTCCCTATCATCGCCAAAAAACTTTGAAAACAACTATCGAGAAAGGCAGGATCGAGCGACAGATTCTCTTGCCGTGATCCATTAATGCGTGCAAGCACCTCCTCTTCTCCTGTCCAAACTGCGTCAACGTTTTGAAACGAGGGGCCATACCGCAGGCCGCGTTGCGCTAGCCAGGCGTAGAGGGTTTGCTGACTGATGCGTGATTTCAATCGCCGCTGGAGTGCCTGCACATCGTAAGCCTCGACGATGGTTCCAAAAGGCTTTTTAATGATCGTCGCGGATGCATGATGCCTCCACTCCGACGCAGCTCTTGAAGCAATGTGAAGGTGCGTATCCCCATCAAGAGCCGAAATTTGTAAACGAGGCCTGTCATCGGGGTCGATAACAAGGGGTTGAGAAAAAACAATGTTGTCAAGCATGCACGTTTTTGCCCCGGTCAATTCTTCATGGACAGTCACAAATGCTTCAACATACGCAGCTCCAGGGAAGACCCGCTCTCGATGGAGGCAATGGTCGTCAAGCCAAGGGAAAAACTGTGCATTCACCTCCACCTCCCAGGTAGGAAAAAAGCAAGATAGACGTCGGCTTAAAAAGGGGTGCTTGGGATTGCTTAGGCGATACTCCATTGATTCTTCCGATTCCCTCCAATACCGTTGTTTTTGCCAACAATAGGAGGGTAGAGAGATAAGTTTTCCCACTTTTGGATGAATGTGGTTCCAATTCAAAGAGACCCCATTGACGTAGAGTTCAGCCAATGCCGAATAGAGTGCCGGCCTCTCCGGTTTTTTTCTGTGCAGTGTGGCCACACAAGTGCCTTGTTTTTTGTGATGGATCAAACATTCTTTCAGCGAACCCGCAAGAACGGGGTGTGGAGAAATTTCGACAAAATGGACATAGCCATCGTTGATGAGCTGGGTCACAGCATCGGAAAACAAGACGGGGCAGCGTAGGTTTTTCCACCAATACTCCTGGTTGAGAGTATTGTTGGAGATGCGGCGGCCGGCGACAGTGGAATACATGGGAAGGTGAGGAGATTTTGGCTTGAGGAAAGAAAGATCGAAATCCTGTTTTAGGGGATCCATCTGGTGACTGTGATAGGCAATATCCACCTTGAGAAAGCGGTAAAAGATCTCTTGCTCATCGCAGCTCTTTGCTACCGCTTTTAGCGCTGTTGGATCTCCTGCCAACGTGACCATTTGGGGGCTGTTAACGGCTGCTAGCGACACCAGATCGTCAAGATAGGGAGCAGCCTGCTCTTGCGTCATCCCGACCGCTAGCATCGCCCCTTTTCCGGCACAACGGCTCTGCAACTCTGACCGTTTCCAACAAATTGTCAACGCCTCTTCAAGAGAAAGCCCTCCGGAGACGTGAGCGGCGGCAATTTCTCCGATGCTATGGCCGACAACAGCGTCAGGTGCAACGCCCCAGTGGTGCAACAGATGTGTGAGGCCAATTTGAATCGCTACGTTTGCCGGCTGAGCAACGGTGGTTTCTCCCATTTTTGAAGATTTTTCCGGTTTTGCCATCTCTTCGATCAGGGACCAACCGCTTATCTTGCGAAAAATCGCATCGATGCCGTCCAATGTTTCCCGAAAATTTGGGACCTGCTCCATCAACTCTTGCCCCATTGCCCACCATTGAGGCCCCATTCCTGAATAGACAAAGACGATGCCCCCCTCTTTCAACTGTCCTTTTCCCCTGATTGGCATCTGTTGTTTGAGTTGATTTCGATTTTCTGCCGCCCAAGCCAGGCGATAGGGGTGGTGCGTGCGCTTTAACGTTAGGGTATGCAATAAATCAGGGAGATTTACCCCCTCTTCGATACAGAGTCGATACCGGGCGAGCATGGCATCGAGTGCTTCAGGGGTATGGGCAGAAAGAGGCAGGAGGAAAGGTCCTCCCATTTCAGGCGGCCTCTTCCCCTCCCGGTTCCGGTAATCCTGTAAGACGACGTGAGCGTTCGTCCCTCCATAACCAAAGGAGTTGACCCCGGCGTAGAGCTGTTTCTTCTCGTCGCTAAAAGAGGTCATGCTTGAAGGAATTTTTAGACAATATTGTGAAAAGGGAATCTCTTTGTTCGGCTCTTCAAAATGCAAATGAGGGGGAATCGCCCGATGCTTTAGCGTCAAAGCAGCTTTGATCAGCCCTGCAATTCCTGCTGCTGCTTCAAGATGGCCGAAATTGGATTTGATCGACCCCATGAAGCAAGGTCGTATTCTCTTTTCGTGGTTGTAGACCTCATTCAACGCCCAAGCTTCAGCGGGGTCGCCGACCGGGGTTCCTGTTCCATGCGCTTCAACGTAGTCAATATCCTCCGGAGCGATTGCTCCCTTTTCTAGAACGCGTTGGATCAATGCTTTTTGCTGGCAGCGATTGGGCATCGTCAATCCTTGACTGTTGCCATCGTGATTGACTCCACTTGCCCGTATGACGGCAATGACAGGATCGTGAGCTTTTTCCGCATCCGATAAGCGCTTTAAGAGAACAACCCCCGCTCCTTCTCCGCGAACGTAGCCGTCGGCTTTGGCATCGAATGGCCTCGAACAGTTTTTTTGACTCAAAAAACGCCCTTTTGACATGCCGATCGATTGCTCGGGAGTCAGAAGAAGGGTCACCCCGCCTGCAATCGCCATGCCGCATTCACCGCTGATCAGCGACTCGCAAGCGAGATGGCAAGCCACCAAGGAGGAAGAACAGGCAGTGTCGACAGTTAAACAGGGGCCGCGCAAATCAAAGGTATACGCAAGGCGTGCCGAGAGGACCGTCTGCATGGCGTTGATCCCGGAATGGGGCCCGCAGAGATGAATGTTATAGGGGCTGTTGTGCAAGTAGAGCCAATCTGTCGTAAAACCACCGATAAAAACCCCTGTAGAGGATTGAGAAAGTTTTTTGGGGACAATCCCCGCATCTTCAAAAGCTTCCCAAGCCACCTCTAACAGCAGTCGCTGTTGAGGGTCCATGCAGGAAGCTTCTCGAGGGGATATGTTGAAGAAAGAGGGATCGAATTGATCGATATTTTCAGCGAGAAAGCCGCCGACACGTTGAGACATCTTGCCCGGTTGATTGGGATCGGCATCATAAAAACGGCGGAGATCCCACCGATTCGCCGGAACTTCCCTAATGCCATCGATCCCTTGGCAGAGTTTTTCCCATAAGATTTCTTTATTCGAACATCCCCCGGGGAACCGGCATCCTATTCCAATGATCGCTATCGGTTCTGCAGCTCGTTGCGCCATATCCATTCCTTCTAGATGAAATCCTACAAAAGCGGGTATTGGATCAAAAAAATGAATGTAGCGCGATTGGCCTCTTTTTCCAATGAAAATCTAGAAAATTTTACACATCTTTTTCTTTATAACCTATATTTCCACCCCTTGGGTGAGATTTTTTGGAATTAGACCCAGATCCAGTTAGAATGGGTCTTAGCCATTTTTTCGCCTTATTCTAGTAAAAAATATGCTAACATACTCCTTTTACAAAGGA
>JBAUVX010000290.1:0-1707 GCA_049583465.1 Waddliaceae bacterium
GGCGCAGCCCAACCCCTTAATTTAAGCTTGACAGAGCACTAGACCATTTCACTAAAGCGGATCAACTTCCCTTCTTGGGTTCCGGAAAGCTCGATCTAAAGAGAATTCGCACCATGGCAGAAGAGAAATTGGGCTGAATACATCTGGAAAAGCACCCAGCCGCCAGCCTTCTACCAACCAAACATCCGAGCAGCCACAGCATTCACGTTCGCTGCGGTCCTGCTAACAGGAGCATCCTCATCGGGACGTAAAACTCTAACATTGCGAATTTCCCGAATTTCTTCGCGAAGTCCGACCAAAGCCTCGGCAACTAAAATTTCTTCGCTAGACCTTTCAGTCTGTCGAGCTTCAGGTGTTCCGACCCCTACATGGGCACGGCAGACCGGACAATTATGCTTCTTCTTGACCCATTCGCCGATACACTCTCTGTGAAAGATATGACTGCAATCTAATTTTTTCTCTCTTTCTTCATCGCAACTTGGCTCTGAAACTATACTGTCAAAGCAAATCACACACTGTATATTCGCTTCTACTCTAGTACTTAGGCTCATTGTAAACTCCTTAAATTAAACAGCAGCTAATAGATTTTGTTTCCAAAAAATGATTTTTGATTCCAAAAAACTTATTTACTATAGTATAATCCCTCGAATCTATCAAGTTTTTTGAACTAAAGAATTAAATAAAAATGTAAAGGATCTTCCATGACATCATTGCCGCCATTAAACAGCCTTGGACAAATGCAGCCTATCTCAAGTTTAGAAAGAGATAAACCCGAAGCATCTTCTAATTCGATTGGATCAATCGTTAGAAGCGCCTTATCGCAAAGATCCGAACAAAGCCTTGTGGACCCTTTTGGAGGGTTTCAAAGCGTCACTACTGCTCTGATCGAACCTGTTTCGATCTTTTCTCCAAGAGAACAGCTGGAAAAATGGTTAAAGGAAATGGGGTATTTAAAACAGATGCACCATCTCACGCAATGGGTACCGGAACCAGAAAACAAACAATTAATCGAAGCTTTTTTTGAGAAATTGCAACTTGAAAAATGGCAAGAAAAAATTCGTCTGCAGGATTTTTTATTATTCACGATCTATTCAAATCTCCAAACGACAAAGAGGAATGTTGGAAAAAAAAGAAGAAAACAGAAAGCCTCTTCTCAAGGAATCCTAGACTTAATCGACAAGGCCATTAATGCCTCGAAGAAATCCGGCGAAACAGAAGCCCGTTCCCAATATTTTGATCTTCTTGCCCAGGCAAAGGCACAGATCCATGCACTTCCTCTGGGAGAGAACTCTCGGATTCGGATTTTGAGCTCTATCGACCTTCTTATCAGTTCTGCGAAGGATCAAATACCCCACCTCCTCCAATTGCCCCTCTATCTTTTCTTAGCTGACGATGTACTCCCTGAGATTCCTTCTATTGAAGAGCTGATGTCGGGTATTCAACATCTCTCAAATCTGCAAATAAAACCGGGTATTCCTCAATCCCTCATTCATGACCTAGTGCTCTGTCAAGCTTAAATTAAGGGGTTGGGCTGCGCCAAAGCCCCGCGGTTGAACGATCGTAAAAGGGGTAGTATTGTCAATACACGCCATGGGCGAATTGCGATTTTGCGATTTCGGTTGATAATGCGCAGGTACTAGTTTCACCACTCATTTAAAGCATGGTTGTTAGTGTAAAACACAGAGACACAGAGAGCACAGAGAGAAA
>JBAUVX010000291.1:0-2071 GCA_049583465.1 Waddliaceae bacterium
CTGCGGAGGTGCGCCTCTAGAGATACTGACACAATACATCCAACAGCAGGAAAACCCTAGCTAGTACCGGAGCGCCTTACATCCCGGTCATAAATGACCGGGTTTTTCGGCGCAATAGGATAAACATTTGAATGACAACCAATTCACAACGATGATTGACACGATCGAGCCATTTGCTTCCGGCCATTTACCGGTCGATGACGGCAATGAAATTTATTGGGAAGCTTCGGGTAATTCGAGAGGTCAGCCGGCTCTCTATCTCCACGGCGGGCCGGGATCCGGAATCATTGGCGGTTATCGACGCCATTTCAATCCAGAGCAATTTTTGATTGTATCGTTTGAACAACGAGGCTGTGGCCGCAGCAGGCCGAGAGTCACCGATCCGGGTGTTGACCTGATGAAAAATACAACACAGGCCCTAATCTCTGATATCGAGAAATTAAGAATTCACCTTAAGGTGGATAAATGGCTGCTTTTAGGTATTTCTTGGGGAACAACACTCGCTCTTGCATATTCTCAGGCATATCCAGAAAAGGTTTCAGCAATCGTCTTAGGTGCTGTTACAACAACCACCTCTTCCGAGGTTAAGTGGGTGACAGAGGACATGGGTCGTATTTTCCCAAGAGAGTGGGATCAATTTGCAGCAGTAGTTCAGCCCAAACGTGGTGAGCGGCTCATTGATGCGTATTATCGACAGATCACCGGCACCGATCTGAAAATACGCGATAGCGCGTCTCGTGCGTGGTGTGCATGGGAGGATATTCATATCTCAATTGATCCGAACCATCGGCCAAATCCACGTTTTCAAAATTCAGAATTTGCTTTGCCTTTTTCAATTCTTACGATTCACTACTGGAAGCACTCGGCTTTTCTTAGTAATACCGGCATTTTAGCAAACATGAATTACATTTCGCATATTCCTTGTATATTGATTCATGGACGCCTGGACATCAGTTCACCGCTGGACACTGCATGGAAGCTTCATAAGGCGTGGCCCGGCAGCGAACTTGCGGTCATCGATGACGAAGGTCATGGCGGCAAGTCTATGTTCGATAAGATTACTTGCGCTGTCGCAAAGGTTTCAAGCTGGGCCGGCAGGGGCATTTGAACAGCGGGTACAGTTCGAGAAAATTACAGATCGATTACCGAGTCATGAAAACGTCGATGGTGGTTGCTTTCATGGTCGTCAAGCAAAAGAAAAATTTGAGCATCGCTCACATTCTCTACATTAACTCTGCTTTAGGCTCTACCGGAGTTGATGCCTGTGGACAAGACGGCTCTATGAGTCGGCATCATGCCAATTCGCAACCGGCTTGGCTGAAGCAGAAACTAAACCCGGATTTTAGCGAGCAGAGTACGAAATGACTGTTCTTGGAGTAGATGGGAAAATACGATGTTTTGGCGGACAAGCCGGAAAAGAGCTCTACGGAGAGTATCATGATTTTGAATGGGGAGTACCGAATCATGATGATAAGAAGCTGTTTGAAATGTTGATCCTGGAAGGGGCTCAGGCAGGTCTTTCCTGGGAGACGATACTCAAGAGGCGCGAAGGATACAGAAAGGCATTCCATCATTTTGATCCGGCGAAAGTTGCCGCCATGAAAGACAAAACGCTTCTGGCCATTTTGAAAAATGAAGAAATCATCAGAAACCGCCTAAAAGTATTTGGGGCGCGCCAAAACGCGCGGGTTTTTCTTGAAATCCAAAAGGAATTTGGCTCCTTTGATCACTATCTTTGGAGTTTTGTCGAGGATCGGCCGATCGTCAACTGCCGGGAAAACATCAAAAATATCCCTGTAAAAACCCCCATTAGCGATTGGCTGTCCAAGGATTTAAAAAAACGAGGGATGACTTTCGTCGGTCCAATGATAATTTATGCCTACATGCAGGCAGTCGGACTAGTCAATGACCACGTGATGGGATGCTGGCTTGCCCCGAAGGGGTAAATCACGCCATGGGCGAATTGCGATTTTGCGATTTCGGTTGATAATGCGCAGGTACTAGTTTCACCACTCATTTAAAGCATGGTTGTTAGTGTAAAACACAGAGACACAGAGAGCACAGAGAGAAA
>JBAUVX010000292.1:0-6751 GCA_049583465.1 Waddliaceae bacterium
CTTCTCGATTTTGGAGAAAATTGCTAGCTCATACGGTGTGTGTCAAACTGAATATGGAATTAGGCAACGAGCCTTTACAGTTTGAAGGTCTCATAACGCATTAACAATTCGCCCATGGGGTAAAATATTAAAACCCGGGTTTCTATAGTACCGCCCTTTCGGGCAGATGTTGTCCGACGTTCGCTCTAACATAGCTCGCCTGTGACAATGTGTTTAATTGTTCCCGATTCGAGTTCCAGCTTGAGAGAGCCATCTCTATTAATGGAATGAAAAATGCCTTTCTGCATGGCTTCTTTATCGTGAAAGAGAAGAGGTTGGCCGGGAGTGTGGATGAGCCTTTTTTTGTAGTCGGAGAGAAAAGGAGAAAACCCTCGTTTGAGAAAGCGAGGTAAAGCAAGTGCAAACTCCCCTTGCAGCTGTTTGATGAGTTTTCGGACATCTACAGCCTTGCCCCCTTCTAAAAGAAGAGAGGTAGCAGGCCGGTTAATGCCATCGAGATTGACATCGGACATATTGATGTTCATCCCGATTCCCACAACGACGAAAACCTGTGTGGATTGTCTTTGAATTTCCGACAAAATTCCTCCCATTTTTTTCCCCGATAAGAGAATATCATTAGGCCATTTGAGCTTGGGATGAAAACCCATCGATTCAAGGGCTTTTGAGGCAGTAATCGCCATGATTTGAGAGATATTTCCTAGCCATTGTTGTTTCTTGGGAGCAAAAAAACAAAAGGAGGCATATAAGTTGTCTACCGGAGGGGAGATCCATGACCTGTTAGATCTCCCTTTGCCCTCTGTTTGCGACTCTGCTGTAATCAACGTGATTTTTTCACGGTCGAACAGGTGAGCGTTCAGCATAGGCCACGTATTCGTGGAATTGATAGAAGAAAAATGCCAATGGGAATAATCCATTTCAAATTCTCTTTGTTGCATTAATTAATTAGTCTATCTTTTTATTAAACAAAAAGCAACTTTGCAATGGGGTTCAGCCTGAACTGTTACACGCTACCGCTAGCCGAAGAAGTGGACAAGGTTGAACTGAATTGAGTATAAGAGGGTGTCGTCGAACTCACGTTAAGGAAGGGAAGGCAGATAAATCATGTGGAATTCGAAAACATTGACACGTATCGACTTCAGAGTTCTTCCTGTGATTGCCCTGCTGATGTTGATTAGCCTCCTTGTCATTACGTCATTTACTGCTGAGAACAATTTCGATACGGTCGATGTAGGATATCTGACTCCCATCGTAAAAAATCAGATCAAGTATTTTATCGTCGGATGGGCTGTCTTTTTTTTCTTCGCAGGTTTTGACTACAATAAACTGAGGGAATGGACCTGGATACTCTATGGCATTATGCTCTTTTCGTTAATCGGACTTTTTTTTGCTAAAAGCATCGTCGGGGTTCATCGCTGGTATCGAGTTCCTATTCTGCATTTCAGCATTCAACCCTCTGAATTTGCCAAACTTGTTGTTATTATTGCATTAAGTTGGTTTTTAGAAAGAAACCATCAGCACTCCAACCGTTGGAATATTGCGATTCTTGCCAGCCTTATTTCCCTTATTCCCTTTTTTCTTATTCTCAAGCAGCCTGATTTAGGGACAGCTCTTGTTTTCTTTCCCATCACTCTTGTCATGTTCTATTTCGGCGATGTGAAACGGAATGTGGTGATCACGATGCTGTGGCTTCTTAGCGGGGTGTTATTGCTCGTTGCTCTGATTTTTCTGGGGATCATTCCCCACGAAGAACTCCGTCCCTATGCGACAAAAATTCTCAAAGACTATCAATTTGACCGCTTAGATCCCAACACGCATCACCAAAAAGCCGCAGCGACGGCGATCGCTGTTGGCGGTATTGCAGGGACCGGTTGGAAAAAAAGTGAATTTACGGCAGGCGGCTGGCTTCCTGCTCCTTATACCGACTCCGTTTTTCCCTCTTTTGGAGAAGAATTCGGATTCGTCGGTCTTTTATTGCTCTTGGCACTTTTTTACACGCTGATTTATTTTAGTTTCCAGGTCACAGCAGTTGCAAAAGATCACTTTGGTCGATTACTATCAGCAGGTGTTGCTGTCTATCTAGCCATGCACATTCTTTTGAATATTGGGATGATGGTGGGATTTTTACCTATCACAGGAGTTCCTTTGATCCTTGTCACTTACGGGGGGTCGTCGATTTTATCGACAATGACAGCACTTGGCATATTGCAAAGCATTTACAGTCGGAGGTTTATGTTTTAATGTCCCATCAACACCTATTTATTTTCCACCCCGGACGATGGAGTGGAGAAGGCACTGTCTCCTTCCATTCCTCTCCGGAAGAGATGTTTTTTGCAACAGAGTGGAGCATTGACCCAAAAAATGGGGAAGGCATTAGTTGCCGGCAAAAGGTGAAAATGGAGGGAGTGGAACAAGAACTAAAGAATGACTTCTATTTTTACGATTTGACAGACGACCGCTTTTCCCTTACCTTAACCAGCCCTTATCTCGAGAAGGTAATTGGGACGGGCCTCATCGATGACCAAAGGATTGCATGGGAGTTCCATCAAGAAGGAGGAGGAACATTGGAAGGATTTGAAGTCTATGAGATCCAAGATGACGGGAGCTATCACATACATGCTGAATACTCAACCCCTGACCAATTCCGCACCATCATTAATGGCCGGATCAAACAGGTGAAGATGGAGTAGCACCTTCTGATAAAGTGTATGGTCCAGTGGCCGTGAGCGCGAACTGCTAGGCTTTAATCTTAATATCGATGCCGGGGGGCAAAGTCAGTGTTTTCAGTGCGTCGATTGTTTTCCCTGTTGGATTGAGGATGTCAATCAAACGCTTGTGCGTACGGCTCTCAAATTGTTCTCTAGATTTTCTGTCGATATTAGGAGAACGAAGGACGGTCGTAATTTCACGGCGCGTGGGCAGGGGAATTGGTCCGGCAACAGCAGCTCCTGTCCTTTTTGCTGTTTCGACAATATCTGCAGTCGAACGATCCAAAATCTCCGCATCGTATCCTTTCAATCGGATACGAATTTTTTGTTTTGATTCCTTTTTTTTCTTTGTTACCATTACTTCATCCTATCTTTTCATGATCTCTTCTTGAATCTTTACCGGCACTTTTTCAAAGTGGCTCGGTTCCATCACATAGGTCGCACGGCCGGAACTCAAAGAACGCAATTGGGTTGCATAGCCGAACATTTCACTCAAGGGAACTTCAGCATGGACGAGTGCGGCACCCTTGTGCAGCTCTTGCCCCATGATCTGTCCTCGGCGGCGATTTAGATCGCCAATGACATCACCCATATTTGCTTCAGGGGTGGTGACATCGACTTTCATGATGGGTTCAAGGATAATTGGACGGCATTTGCGTGCTGCATCTTTTATTGCCATGGAGCCGCAGATTTTAAATGCCATTTCACTTGAATCCACCTCGTGAAAGGAACCAAAGACGATGGCGGCCTTCACATCGACTAAATTGTATCCCGCAAGAACCCCTGTAGCTAATCCCTGCTCGATCCCTGCAATGGCAGCCGGAATATATTCTTTAGGAATGACGCCCCCGACGACCTTGCTGACAACTTCGTTCCCTTTCCCCCTTTCATTTGGCTCAATCTCGAGTTCAACGTGAGCATATTGACCCCGCCCGCCTGTTTGTTTGACGAATTTTGTTTTCGAGCCCCCCGGAATGGTGATGGTTTCCTTATAGGACACTTGCGGCTTGCCCACATTTGCCTCTACACTGAACTCCCGTTTCATACGGTCATGGAGCACGTCTAAATGCAGCTCCCCCATTCCTGCAATAATGGTTTGACCTGTCTCCTCGTCTGTTGATACCCTAAAGGTTGGATCCTCCTCGGCAAGGGCTGAAAGAGCAGTAGAAAGCTTCTCCCTGTCGGGTTTGGATTTTGGTTCGATAGCCATTGAAATGACCGGTTCCGGGAATTCCATTTTTTCGAGTAGGAACCGTTGTTCCGGCGAGCAAAGAGAGTCTCCCGTTGTGGTGTTTTTCAATCCCACACAGGCGGCGATGTCTCCGGTATAGAAGCTTTCTCTCTCTTGCCTGGTATTGGCGTGCATCTCGATAAGCCGCGAGACTCTTTCTTTTTTGCCCTTTGTAGCGTTGAATAGATTCATCCCTTTGACCAATGTTCCGCTATACAATCGTATAAATGTCAGCCGACCCACATAGGGATCGGTCATGATTTTAAATGCCAAAGCGGCTAGAGGCGCATCATCTTTGGGTTCTATCGACACCTCTTCTTCCGAATTGAGATCGTGCGCTTTGATCACTCCGCGATCAAGAGGGGATGGCATCCAGAGAACAATAGAATCCAGGAGCTGCTGCACCCCTTTGTTCTTCAAAGCCGAACCACAAAGGACAGGGTTGATTTTATTCGCACACACCCCTTTGCGAATGATCGCATGAATTTCCTCAGGCGTTAAAGAATCGGGGTCTTCGAGGACCTTAGTCATAAATTCTTCGTTTTCGTCCTCGATCGTCGCCAATTCTTCGAGGAGTTCTCCCCGCAGCTGATGCGCTTTGTCGATGAGATCGTCCGGAATTTCTTTTTCTTCCCATTCAGCTCCAAGGGTTTCATCGTGAAAATAGTAGGCCTTCATCGTCACGAGGTCTACCATCCCTTTAAAATCGGCTTCCGCACCAATCGGGATTTGTGCGGCTATCGCGTTGGCATGAAGTTTTTCCCGCATACTTTTCAAGGCATCGAAAAAGTCCGCACCCATGCGATCCATCTTATTGATGAAAGCAATGCGGGGAACGGAATATCTTTCTGCCTGGCGCCAGACCGTCTCCGATTGGGGTTCCACGCCTGAAACGGCATCAAAAACGGCGACTGCACCATCGAGAACGCGCAAGGAGCGCTCCACTTCAACGGTAAAATCGACGTGCCCCGGAGTGTCGATGATGTGAATGGGAAAGTCTTTCCAGTGGACGGTTGTGGCTGCAGAGGTGATCGTAATTCCTCGTTCCTGTTCCTGTGCCATCCAATCCATGGTCGCTGCGCCGTCGTGCACTTCTCCCATTCGATGCACCCGGCCGCTATAGTAAAGAATGCGTTCGGTGACAGTCGTTTTCCCGGCATCAATGTGGGCCATGATGCCGATATTTCTTATTTTATCGAGTTTGTCTTTCTCTGGTCTAGACATGTATTTTATTTTCCTTCTGCTACCATTTATAGTGCGCGAAGGCTTTATTTGCTTCAGCCATTCGGTGGGTGTCGTCTTTTTTCTTGATCGTCGTCCCTTGGTTATTGAAACAATCGACGAGTTCTAAAGACAACGCCTCTTCCATCGCACGTCCCGGTTTCGCTCGGGCATGCTTAATGATCCAGCGCATTGCCATAGAAGTGCGGCGTGCAGGGGGAATTTCGATGGGAACTTGATACGTGGCTCCCCCAATGCGGCGTGATTTAACTTCCAGCGCGGGCTTTGCGTTTTCCAACGCCTGCTCAAAAGCGTCGAGCGGGTCGTTGCTGTTGACTTTCTTTGCCAGTTGGTCCATGGCATTATAAGCGAGGCGACGAGCCAAGGCTTTTTTCCCTTGCATCATCAATTTATTAATAAAGCGAGCGAGAAGCTCGCTTTTATAAACGGGGTCGGGTTCGACGGCCCTTTTTTCTGCACGTCGTCTTCTTGACATGACTTATCCTCTTTTCGTGTATCATCAACACAAGTTTTGGGCAAAACACAAATGTCTTTACGCCCTTAACTTGCGTTATCATTAAAATCACTTGGGTACTTTCTTTGGTACCCTGAGAAGATCGAGGGATTTCACCTGGTCGAGTGAAAAGAATTCCTCAGGACCTGTGCGTGATTCGCTCGATGCTATACGGATCGCCGCATATCACGAACCAGAATGGGCATTGCAGCCATCCTAGTGTTACTTGGGGCGTTTGGCCCCGTATTTCGATCTTCCCTGCTTGCGGTCCTTAACGGCCGCACAGTCTAACGTTCCCCGCACGATGTGATAGCGCACACCGGGGAGATCTTTCACACGCCCGCCTCTGACAAGGACGATACTGTGCTCTTGTAAGTTGTGGCCTTCGCCGCCAATGTAGGCGATCACTTCCTGACCTGTCGACAGACGGACCCAAGCGACCTTTCTCAATGCAGAGTTAGGTTTTTTGGGTGTTTTTGTCTTGACCTGCAGGCAGACTCCCCGCCGCTGCGGACATTTTTTCAGCGCCGGTGATTTACTCCGTTTTTTCTTCTTTATTCTCGGCTGGCGGACCAGCTGATTAATGGTCGGCATAAACGCGCCTTCTCCTTCCCTTCATTTAGCGATTCCTAATGCTAAAAAAGTATGTTTACATTATGAAGCTATCAAATATTATAAACAACTGCGATGTTGATTGCAACGTCAATTTACTCACGTCAATATTACTCGCGTGCGTTCGCAGCCGCCCGCACACTCCCCGTCGGGTATAAAACCCACATTCCGCATGTTGCGCGGGCGATTTCTTCATCTTTTTAATTCTAAGTGGATTACAAAATCTCGATTGGTGACTACAGACCAAGCTTCGATTTTATAACCCACTTAGAATCAAAAATCTATTGAAATCACCTCCCGCAACATGCGGAATGTGGGATAAAACCAAGAACCTATCCGTAAATTCACGCCATGGGCGAATTGCGATTTTGCGATTTCGGTTGATAATGCGCAGGTACTAGTTTCACCACTCATTTAAAGCATGGTTGTTAGTGTAAAACACAGAGACACAGAGAGCACAGAGAGAAA
>JBAUVX010000293.1:0-11457 GCA_049583465.1 Waddliaceae bacterium
TTTGAAGGTCTCATAACGCATTAACAATTCGCCCATGGGGTTAGCTAGTAGTTAATATGAGTCTGCCTGGGAAGAAGAGCTGCAAGAGCGCAAAAAGTTGGAGGGTCGATGGCCTGGAAGAAGATTAACCTCTTTCGGGGAGAAATTTGGCTTTTCGACCCGGACCGATTTCGCTGGGGCCGCAGAGGCAAGTCGGGGTCCAGTGAGTAGAGGAGACCGGTCGCCCAGCTCCCCTCTCGTTAGAACCACAACGTGCCCTACTAAGGCATTGGGCTCAAGACAGCAATCATTCACTTAGCTATATGAATAGGTCGGAAAAGCGAGTAAACCACTCTAGCCTTCGGTAGAGGATGTTTCTCCATGAATTTGTTGAATTTTCCCCAATTAAAAGACCTCTTTTGACTTCGCCGGTTTAGCCATTTGTACAAGATTTTTGTCGCCCGATCTATGAATTCATCCACCTTATCCGTATGATGGAATACCCCAAATCTCACCTGTTATCTCTGCGCTCCACTAGATTACTCATCTAAAGGTGGTTTTAAGAGAGAAAGAGCATCTTCAATCGGTTGCTCATCTAAAGTTGGTTCTAAGAGAGAAAGAGCATCTTCAATCGGTTGCTCATCTAATAGTTGTGGATGAGGTAAAACTGCTTGCTTGTCATGTAGAATCTGTAGAATCTGTGACGGACTTAGGCGTACCATATATAAGTCCTGCAACACGGCAGCTATTTCCCCAGCAGTTAAATGAGGATGTTCATCAATAAATTGCTCGACGATTGAAGGAATTCTGCTTGCAAGATTCGGATCGATTCTACCTGAAATCATTGATGTTCCGTTGGTAGGCATATTGTTACCTGGTTGTCGTGAAGCTGTGAATAGTACGTCTCTAGCTATTCTTTTAATGATCTTGGGTGTTGTTCTGTTGTTCCCGGAGTATTTTCTAATAATTTGCACTATCTGCTTGTCTGTTATTTTATAATTTCTATCTTCTAATTTTTGAAGAGAACAAGAAATTAGTCTATAAAATCTCCTGGATCTTATATTTTCTTTCGGATAATCTAAAAAAAATCTAATAAGCCCTTCTCTTGAATGCACATGAGATATGCTAAACATAATTAAACTCCAAAATTTTTATTGTTATTAAATTTAAACAAAAATCCATTTTAGATCGTAGATATTTGTTTTATTTAAATTTATTGTTAATTTTATTAAAAGATATTTTGTTAATCACGTAGTAATTGTGGAGCACATTCTCATGAAGCCCAACTGCTTTCTTAGTAGAAAGCCGGAATATGCCAGAGAGGGAGTGATGCGCTTGATTTACGAAGAGACTATTGGTGGTCAGCTTCTTTCGGCTTCTAGTGCTTTGTCAGTACAAGTTGACCGGAAACATGTCCGGCAGCAGGAACCTCATCAATAGAGAATGGATCATTTCTTGCGGCTTCATTATTCTCAGAAACGGGTGCTTCCTCGTAATCCTCTTCTCCGATAAGAACAAATCCCTCTTCAGAGTCTTCTTCTTCGATAAGAACAAACCCCTCTTCAGAGTCTTCTTCTAATTGATCTGCCAACAGCTGTTCTTCATCCGGTATGCCTCTTTCAGGTGAGCCTGAGAAATCATCACCTGCAGATTCTAATTGCGGTTCAGCTTGAGGGATTAGGGCTGTCATTATGAGGTTATAATGACCAGAAGTCCGTTTCGAACCATCAACTATTGGGATAAATTCGAGAAACATTGTTGGGTGACCATGCTGAGCACCACCTTCATTAACAGGTAGAGGGGGCATGTTTTTGATATATTCTGGAGCTGCTTCGTTAACTTTGGAAACAATGGTGCATTGCAACATTTGACTTAAGGCGTAGATTTCAGCATCAGTCCCAAATTCGGCGGTATTTGCTACCTTGTCAAAGTGAGCGTTTAGCTCTTCATCATTTGGTCCTTCTCGGCGAAGCCTGTCTAGAATTGCGTCAGTCTCCTTAAGTTCTCTTTCCGTATTTTTTATGCTTTTAATCTCATGAGGAGCATATTCTTTCATAACATCTAATGTCGATTGCAAGTCGGCTCTCTTGCGATCATAGCGCTCTTTTAAACCACTTTTAATATCTATTATCCAATTCTTGTCTTGATTGTAATCGCGGCGATAATGCATTTTCTGCCACTCAACGACCTTTCTTCTGAGATCTCTTTGTGATTTCGGAGGTTGATTATCAAAGAGTCTATGGACATCTTCACTCAAAATATTCCAGTGCCTGTTGATATGCAAAAGTGTTGAATAAAAAAGACAGTTTCCATTAGCGAATACTTCAGCAACATAAAACGCATCATTTCTATTAATTTTGCCGTTTCCATCATCACAAATGGGAAATTTCTTGAACTTTACACCATCGACAAAACCAAAGTCCTTTTTTAGTTCATTCATCAACCGCAGTTCCTCATCCGGTGCTTGTTGTTGAGGTTGGCTTGAGACAGCATTATTTGTGGGATTTGGCGCATTTCCGGCAGCCAGTGATAATTTGACAGAAGAAGGGTCAGAGGAGAAATAATTAGGTTGGATCATAGAATCATCAATACTATGAAACATTGCCGCTACCCGAGAGACGCGGGCAGTTTCCCTCCCTTCTGAGAGCCTTTTTTCTCCTGCGGTTTGAGGATCGATTGGCTTCACTTTTTGACCGCTCGAAAGACATCCATTTCTTTTTTTCGGAGAGGCCATTAAGCTTAAATTATTTTCTTGTTCGATTAGTTGATCGCTTTCAAAAATTGGACTCACCATAACTTTTCCTTTAATATTAAATTATGTTATTAAATATAATCTAGAAATGATACTAAGATTGTATAAATTTAATGTTGTTAAAATATAAAGATTTTTAAATAAATTTTTATTTTAATTGTGGAAAATGGTGTTTTGCATTTCAAAGCCGGCAACAAAGACAGCATCTGCGCTGATTCCAAATTCGACGACACCCTCTTAACTTTGCTGATGCCACAATGTCCATTCAGCGTCTAGAACGATAAATTATTGGTTTCTAGTTCAAAACCAGGTATAAGATATGTTCGCCGTCAGGCGTTTAAATAGAGGTGATATGGGTAAAAAGGTATTAATAGCAATCATGTGTTTAGCTTCGGCAACGAACATATCCTTTTGTGAGGAAAAAATCTCCGACTTCAGAGGCTTTAGTCCCGAATCAACACTATGAGGTTTTGGGTGATATTGCTGTGTTTGAAGGCAAAAAAGTAACTGAACAAAAATCTACGAAGGGATGAGTGGAAAAAATTAGAGGCTCTGTGAAGCAGAAAATTCCAAAACGAGTTGCTATCATTGGACCGCCCGGAAGCGGCAAATCCACCTTTGCCATCAAGCTGGGAAATCTGTTAAACATTGCTGTGCACCATTTAGATGTGCACATGTTTATCGGGGATATTAAGAGAGATAAACAAGAGTTTTTAGAGATTCAACGAAAGATCATTGCTGAAGACTCTTGGATCATCGAAGGCTGTTCCATTTCTACATTAGAAATGCGATTTGCACGTGCCGATACGGTGCTATACCTTGATTTTCTCCCTCTTCTCTGTATCTGGAGGGTGTGCAAAAGAGCTCTATTTCATCATGAGGATTTAGCCGGCAGCGGGTGTGCTAAAGTCGTAAATCGAGAACTTCTAAAATACATCTGGACATTCAAGAGGGAAAAAGGGGCTGCCGTCAATGAGTTGAAAAGAAGATATCCCGGTCTTAACCTCAAAGCTTTTAGCAGCACCAAAGATTTTCAAAATTATCTTGAAGAGGCCGCAGGATTCAAGGAATAAAAGGGTTGATCACGTTGTCTTTTTGAGCTCTTGAGAGTTTTTGTCTTGTGTTGTATCGTAGTTTATCGTGTAAACGCAAGTTTTGGAAAAAATGAATGCCTTCTCTTCCTCTCAATAACCCTATACATAGGAAAAAACCATGCCTAAAATCCGCCGGCTTCTACATTTCTTTGTCGTTACGATCTTTTTATCTCTCGGTGCGGGGCAAACAGCACAGGCGATATTACCCCTCGACACTGCCCCTCGCCATGAACATTCCCGGTTATCCAAGCCGCATTTTGAATCTGCCAGCCCTGAAGATCGGGAATTTTTGATCCTTTTCGCTGTTCGATCCAATGACATTTATCACACGCGGACTGCTAGCGAAGAGGTCGCCCGGATGGTCTTTGACATACCGGACAGCACCTTCAACACGGGGTTTGTCGAAGTACTTAAACTCGATCAAGAGATCGTCGGTTTTTTTTCACTCGCCATACACGAAAACGAAAAACAAGAGAGGATCTATAAACTCGAACATCTTTTTGTCAAAGCGGGCTTGCAAGGGAAAGGATATGGAACCCGGCTCTTTCAGCGAGTTGTCGAGATTGCCGGAAGAGAAAGGTGGAAGCGGCTGGAGTGGATATCCGATCCGGATGCAACGGGATTCTACTTAAAAATGGGGGCGACCATCATCGATTACTGTGAAAATTTACTCAACCCGGGAGTAGATGTTCCTATTTTTGAATACGACACAACTGCTACCCGGGATGAAGCGTTGGCAACGATTTGTCAACGATTACCGGAAATGCACGAACACCTCCTCAATGCGGAGCTGTTAGCGATAATAGGTCAATGACGAGAAATGCCTAACATTTTCCACAGTGAAATCGTTAAAAAGCATGCACACAACCATGCGAGAATCATGAAAATGACAACCCCCCATGGGGAGGTGATCACACCCGCGTTTATGCCCGTAGGCACTCGCGCTGTTGTCAACCATATGACTCCCCGCGATCTTTTGGCAAGCGGCAGCCAGATCATTTTAGGTGGAAATACCTATCACATGCTCTGTTCGCCGGGTTTAGATGTCATTAAAAGCAGCGGAGGGATGCACCGCTTCATGTCCTGGAATCGACCGATGCTGACAGATAGCGGCGGCTTTCAAGTGTTTAGCCTATCCAAGAAAAAAGAAATTTGCAGAATTGATCAGGATGGGGGCCACTTTAAACATCCAGCGACCGGAAAAGTGATTCACCTTACCCCCAAAACCTCTATTGAAACGCAAAAAACAATCGGCGCAGATATCATCATGGCTCTCGACGAGTGCACCCCTGAAGAAGGAGGCCGGGAAGCTGCCATCGCAGCACTCGAGAGGACCCATCGATGGCTCATCGAATCCAAAGAAGCCCACGAAAAACAGCCTCTTTCAATCCAGGGATATAAACAAGCCCTTTTTGGGATCATCCAAGGAGGCAGCTTTCGCGATCTACGAGATAAAAGCACCCGATTCATTCTCGAAATGGATCTCGACGGGGTCGCCATCGGCGGGGAGGCGATTGGTTTTAATATGGAAAAAACCTGTGAAATTGTCGAGTGGATCAGGCCCGCAATTCCCGAACAGAAGATGCGCTATACGATGGGGGTCGGTCTGAATCCGCAGGATTTAATCGATGTTGTGAGCAAAGGAATTGATATTTTCGACTGCGTGGCTCCTACGAGAAATGCTAGACACGGCTCTCTTTACCATGGCAAAGCGATCCTCTGCAATGAGTGGGTAGCATTTGATACGTGCGGTGAAGACACCGGCCGTATTGCAATCAAAAAAGGCAAATATGCCCGGGATGAAAGGCCTATTCTTGAAGGTTGCAGCTGCCTGACATGCACCCATTTCACAAGAGCGTATTTACACTACTTATTCAAAGATCGCTCCTCTGCCTATCACAACCTCGCCTGCATACACAACGTTCACCTGATGCATCAGGTATGCGACGCGATGCGAGAGAGCATCATCAACAACTCTGCGGCTCCAACTCACCATACTTGAACCTTTCTTTGAGCTTCTTCGTCCAAAATTTTGCAAAATCAGGCAAAAAGTTTTTTGTGGAAAATATTGCTACGTGTTATTTTAATTTTGATTATTTTTTCATTCACAACTTACATTATTGGTTGCATCATGTCACGTTTTTTTCTCACACTTTTCGCTGTTTTCGCGTCAATTCTCTTCACTTCCCAAGGGCAAAGTCGAGAAGCATCTTCTAAAAAGCATCCTCAATATCATCTGATGCTGTACTACAAAGTGGACTGCCCGTATTGCCACAAGGTGAACCGTTACCTCAATCAAATGGGGATTGTGATTCCCATGCGCGAGATTAATCAGGACCACTCCTATCGGCCGGCTCTGGTTGGAATGCTGGGACGAAGCCAGGTGCCCTGCTTAGTCATTGATGGGGAACCGCTCATCGAATCGGATGCCATCATCGAGTGGATTGAACAGCATCTTGTTCGAAAAACTCTAAGTTAGGCCGCTTTTTTCCGGGTCTTCTAGGAATCTGAGTTTGTTCTTTTTCTCTTTGATATACTATCTTGCGAGCCTATCGCTATTCAGCGTTTGGAGAGCAAACGTCCCTCTGGAGTCAACACAAGATAAAATCCAAGTCCTTGCAATGAATCAGGGGATTGCCGATAAGGATAAAAGGGGAATATTTGATGTTTGACGGTGCCGGAAAAAGACTTTGGAAAGCGCTAAAGAGGGAAAAACCCCTCCAAATGGTAGGGACCATTAATGCCTACGTCGCAAAGATGGCTCAATCAACAGGGTTTC
Source organism: Waddliaceae bacterium (assembly GCA_049583465.1). Classification (GTDB taxonomy): domain Bacteria; phylum Chlamydiota; class Chlamydiia; order Chlamydiales; family Waddliaceae; genus JBAUVX01. The sequence continues at coordinate 6,605 of JBAUVX010000293.1, forward strand.
AAGCGATTTATCTCTCCGGGGCTGGAGTGGCAAACGCCTCATATGGCTTTCCCGACCTTGGCATCACGACATTAGACAACGTTTTAGAAGACGTCCGCCGCATCACTTTTGCTGTCGACACCCCCTTGCTGGTAGATATCGATACAGGATGGGGGAGCTCGTTAACGATCCAAAGAGCAGTAAAAGAAATAGAGCGGGCAGGAGCTGCGGGAATCCATATTGAAGATCAAGAGTTTGCCAAACGTTGCGGTCAATTACCCGGAAAACAAATTGTTTCTATCGATGAAATGGTCTCAAGAATTACTGCCGCGGTTGAAGCGAAGACCAATCCCCATTTTGTGATCATGGCCAGAACGGACGCTTTTGCTTCCGAAGGAATTGAAGGGGCGATCGAACGAGCCATTGCTTACAAAGAAGCGGGAGCAGACATGCTATTTCCTGAAGCCCTGGAACAGCTAGAAGACTTTCGCACCATCAAAGAGAAAACGGGGATTCCCGTTCTGGCAAATTTAACGGAATTCGGCAAAACCCCTCTTTTTACACAGGAAGAGCTGAAAGATGCCGACATTGATATCGCCCTCTACCCCCTTTCTGCAAATCGAGCAATGAATCTTGCCGCTTTAAAAATTTTTGAGGAGATACGCCGCCAAGGGACTCAAAAACACTGTATAGAGACTATGCAAACACGGGAAGAACTCTATTATTTTCTCGATTATGAGTCATACGAAAACCAAGGGGTTTAATGATGATTAAGGCAAAAAAGAAGGAAAAAATTGGGGGGCTGGCCGGTGTCGTCGCCGGAAATTCCTCCATCTGTCTTTGCGGAGCTGAAGAGGAAAACCTCCTGTACAGAGGGTATGCAATCGAAGACCTTGCGGCCCACGCCGCTTTCGAAGAGGCTGCCTGGCTTCTCTTGCGCGGCCGATTACCCACAAAAGGGGAATTGCACGCATACCGGCAAAAACTACAAGCGCTTCGAGAGCTCCCATCGGCGCTCAAAACAATACTGGAAGTCATTCCCTCGGACACCAATATGATGGATGTCTTACGCACAGGATGCTCCATTCTCGGAAATCTAGAACCGGAAAAACCGGGGGGTGATCCTTGCGCGATCGCAGACCGCTTGATAGCCTGCATGGGATCGATCCTACTGTATTGGTTTCAGTTTCACCGAACACAGCATATCGTCTCTCTCCACACAAACGAAAGCACCCTAGCAGGACATATCATGCACTTGATCTTGGGCGAGGAACCCACAGAGGAACAGAAAAAATGCTTAAACTGTTCCATGGTGTTGTATGCCGAGCACGAATTTAACGCCTCTACGTTTACCGTTAGAACGATAGCGAGCACCCTTTCCGACTTCTATTCTGCAATCTGCGGAGGCATTGGGGCCTTGCGCGGCCCCCTGCATGGAGGAGCTAATGAAGAGGCAATCGAACTGATCCGATCCTTCCATACTCCCGATGAGGCTGAGTCGGGAATCAAAGACATGCTTGCGAACAGACAGCTGGTCATGGGGTTTGGCCATCGGGTGTATACGACAAAAGACCCCCGCACACCCATTATCAAGGAACTGGCCCGTCAATTGAGCGAGCAAGCAGACGATTCCTATCTGTTTTCCATTGCAGAACGGATAGAAAAAGTGATGTGGGAGGAGAAAAAGATCTTTCCTAATCTCGACTTTTATAGCGCCTTGGCCTATTACTTTTGCCGCATTCCCAAAGAGATGTACACGCCATTGTTTGCCATGTCCCGGATTTCAGGATGGTCCGCACACCTCCTGGAGCAGCGCGAAGACAATAAACTCATTCGTCCTCTCAGCCACTACACAGGATCTGAATCGAAACCATGGACCTCGATCGACAAACGACGATAGACAACGAGTTACGTCTCATTGGCGACTATGCAGCCAACACGGCACCTGCTAGCCAACAAGCGTATGAGACAGCACGACTCTGTTTAGCTGATGCGTTGGGATGTGCGATCCTTGCACTCAATTTTCCTGCATGCACGAAACTATTGGGGCCTGTCGTACCCGGGACGGTTGTCCCTCTAGGATCCCGCATCCCCGGAACTCCTTATGTCCTCGATCCCATTCGAGCGGCATTTAATATTGGGACGATGATCCGTTGGTTGGACTATAATGACACCTGGCTCGCAGCAGAATGGGGCCACCCTTCCGATAATTTAGGAGGAATTTTAGCTGTCGCCGACTACTTGGACCGCAATGATCGGCCGATGACTGTGCACGATGTGTTGACAGCCATGATCAAAGCCTATGAAATTCAGGGAGTCATTGCCCTTGAAAACAGTTTTAACCGCTTGGGATTTGATCATATCATCCTCGTCAACGTCGCAACTGCCGCGGTGGCTACCGGCATGTTAGGGGGAAGTCGAGACCAAATCATCGACGCTATCTCCCAGGCATGGATCGATGGGGGGACGCTTAGAACTTACCGGCATGCCCCCAACGTGGGATCTCGGAAATCCTGGGCGGCAGGCGACGCGACAAGCCGAGGTGTTGCGCTCGCTATGCTCACGATGAAAGGAGAAAGGGGGTATCCGACAGCGCTATCGGCAAAAGATTGGGGGTTCTTTGACGTGTTATTTGGGGGAAATCCATTTACATTCCCTCGTCCCTTTGGCTCGTATGTGATGGAAAACATCCTGTTTAAAATTTCCTATCCGGCAGAATTTCATGCTCAAACCGCTGTTGAATGTGCCTGCCGCTTATATCCCGAAGTCAAAGATCATTGGGATCAGATCGAGAGGATCGACATTCACACACACGAGTCGGCCATGCGCATCATCGACAAAACCGGGCCGTTAAAAAACCCTGCTGATAGAGATCACTGCCTCCAATATACCGTTGCAATCGGGTTGTTGCATGGAGATCTAACAGCCGAACATTATGAAGATGAGGCCGCTCGCGATCCCCGAATCGATGTGTTGCGAGAAAAAATGGCCGTCACTGAAAATCCCCGGTATAGCCGCGACTACCTCGATCCTGAGAAGCGCTCTATTGCCAACGCGATCACCATCTATTTCAAGGATCGCAATGTGATATCTGCAGAGGTGGAGTATCCTCTCGGCCACCGAAGACGGCGCAAAGAGGCAATCCCCCGTCTTTTTGAGAAACTGCAACACAATCTTGCCTCCCGTTTTTCAAAAGAGAAGACCGAAAAGATCGTTAATCTTTTTCAGGCAGGCAAAGAGCTGGAATCACTTCGGATAGCGTCGGTTTTCGATATGTTGGCTGTTGAGCCGTAACCCGAATTTGCTGTATACTCAATGGCTATGACCCAGCCATTAGCCGATCAATTACGCCCCCAATCATTGAAAGAGATTGTCGGACAGGAGCATCTTTTAGGCGGCACCGGAGTGATTTCCTCTTGCATTCGGATACAGAAACCCCTTTCTATCATCCTTTGGGGACCTCCGGGATGCGGCAAAACCTCAATCGCCCGCCTTTATGCCCAGGCGTTTTCGATGGATTTCCGTTGCATGAGTGCAATTTTTAGCGGGATTGCGGAGTTAAAAACCATTGTCAAACAAATCAAGAATACCCCTTTGCTCTCTAAAGGGGTTGTTCTCTTCGTCGACGAGATCCACCGCTTTAATAAAGCACAGCAGGACGCTTTTCTCCCCTTCATTGAGGATGGAACCATCACACTAGTGGGAGCCACAGCAGAAAACCCCTCTTTTTACCTCAATGACGCCTTGCTTTCTCGACTGCGAGTACTGCAACTTTATTCACTAAAGGAAAACGACTTAGAATTCATCTTGCAACGTTGCGAGGAAAAAATCGGAAAGCTCTCCCTGACACCGGAGGGAAGGGCATATCTCCTGCAACTTGCCCAAGGGGACGGGAGGTACTTGCTAAACCTCGTGGAAAGTTTGCAAGTAAGAAAAGGGAGCGAGCCTTTGAATGAAACGGATCTTCAACAGCAATTACAGAAACGGCCGGCACTCTTTGATCGTGCTGCAGACAAACACTACAATCTCATCTCTGCTTTACACAAGTCCGTCAGAGGGTCCGATCCCGATGCCTCTCTCTATTGGTTTGCCCGTATGCTTGAGGGAGGGGAAGATCCTTTGTATCTGGCACGGCGGCTGATACGGATGGCTTCCGAAGATATCGGCCTTGCCGACCCTCAAGCTCTTCAACTTGCCATCGCCGGCCGTCAAACCTATGAACTTCTGGGATCTCCCGAGGGAGAACTTGCCCTGGCAGAGGTCGTTGTCTATCTGGCTTTAGCCCCGAAGAGCAACGCCATCTACACTGCACTGGCCCATGCCCGGCAAGCCGCTTCCAAGACGACCCATTGCGATCCTCCCAAACACATTCTCAACGCTCCGACTCCGTTAATGAAAAGACTGGAGTATGGTAAAGGGTATGCATATGATCACGATACTCCTGACGGTTTTTCCGGACAGCACTATTTCCCCGATGATATGCAGCGTGTCACGTTTTACGTCCCCAAAGAAAGGGGATTTGAAAGGGAAATGAAAAAGCGCGCCGATTATTTTTCCCGGTTAAGAGAGCGGTACAATCTCAAGAAACCCTGATAGCAAAAAAAGATCAAGAATTGGATTTCGTCCGTTTTTGAGCGTTAGAGGGTGTCGTTTTGTTTGGGATAGGGGATAAAGCGAAAAATCCTCTCGATGAATTCTAATAGACCTTGTCACAGGTTAGGAACTTTTGACTTTTTCAGGATATATCACGCCATGGGCGAATTGCGATTTTGCGATTTCGGTTGATAATGCGCAGGTACTGGTTTCACCACTCATTTAAAGCATGGTTGTTAGTGTAAAACACAGAGACACAGAGAGCACAGAGAGAAAGGACG
>JBAUVX010000294.1:0-3060 GCA_049583465.1 Waddliaceae bacterium
CCCACTGCCTTTTTCCTTCTTATTTTTAATCTCCATTAAGAAATTTCGGTGATAAGAGACCCATACAGACCCATACCATTCAAAAAAACAAGTTTCTAGTTACAAGGTCTCAAGCGGGTCCGAGGCATTCCAGCCGGCTGGAGTGCCTCGGACCCGCTTGTTTTTCCTATCCATCCATCAGAAAGAGAATTTGTAATGCTCAGTTTTTTACCGTCACAAAATGAGCATCCTGATTTAAGACGTTCTACTGCTTTTGTTCTCCACTCATGATCGGGCCCTTTATCACATTTCCACCAAACATAAGTTGCGCTACCAGCTACAATGTCATAAGGGGTAAGAGAGCCATTTTTTGTAGGATGCCATTGAGCAGCAATTTCAGGGTTAGTAATTGCTAGCGGGGTAGATTTACAAAGGGGACAGTCTCGATAAGTTCCATCTTTTCTTACATGAGAAGCAACCGAAGCTTCCCATTCGTGAGATGGATTAAAAGTGCATTTCCACCAATACTTTCTATGTTGACCTGTTCCAATAATCGTTTCTGGAGTTAAATTTTCGTTTTTTGTTGGATGCCATAGTAAAGCTAGTTTTGGGTGCAGTGTCTTTAAGCTATTTGTAACGGATAGTCTTTGATTGAGGCAAAATGAACAACGAGGGCCTCTTACACGATCCGTAACCCTAGTGTCCCATTCATGATCAGATCCTTTTGGGCATTTCCACCAGACCCTTTTGAGGCTTTTAGCAGTAACATCCTTGGGAGTGAGATTTTCATTTTTTGTGGGATGCCATTCATTGACTAAATGGGGATGAGTTTCTGCAAAATTGTCGGATTCTGTTTTGTCAGTGGTTTTCATAAATGCAATCAAAGTATTTTTTTGTTGCATCATTATAACAAAATTGAACTAAGACATCCAGTAATGAAGAGCGGATTTAGCTGTTAATTATTAAACCAGACAGTAGGTGGAACTAATTTTTTGAATCTGTGCCTAATTTTAAAATCTGAAGAGCATGTGGATTATCTTTAAGTGCTTCATCTATAATTCTTTCATCAAGCTTCCACGGCTTCTCGTATTTTTCCAAAATAGCGATGGCAGTACGATTTCCACCAAGAGCCTTTCCGATTAAAGAACTCTTCATGCTCTCTTCTTTCCATGCCATGTAACCTGCAAAGGATATAATACCGATCAGCATAACTGCTGGAAATCCAAAGAATTTAAAGAACTTTCTAGATGACCCCATGAAACCTCCTCGACTTGAGAAGAAATTATTGCATTGGACTGATTTTTAAGTAAGCTAGAGAATTTTTTTGAGGAAGGTACATAGCCTCTCGATAGCCGATAGCGGTTTTCAAGTCATTTTATCTTGAGATCGTCTATAAATTTTCAGGTAACAAATCCTTAGTCGAGCACTCTAATCCTTTTGCCAGGTTTGCTAATGACGTCAACGAGGGGTTTCGCTCCGCCCTTTCAATTCCTCCAACGTAGTTTACATGAAAATTAGCTCTTTCTGCCAATTCTTCTTGAGTCAAAGAAAGCTCATATCTTCGTCTTCTTACAATCGCAGCGAAAGCGAGGAGAAGCGGATCTTTCTTTTTCTTCTTTCCTTGAGCCATTTTGGAAATATTTCCTTTATAAAGCTCAAGACTAAATGAGTTTCTCTCCTATTAACACCCACGATAGTGTTAAAAATAACCATGATAGTGGGTATTATGTTGATTTTATAGCCTAGACAAACAGAGTTAAAATTATGTTTAATATGACAAATATAGTTAATATAGATTCCAATATTCGGTCCATATTTAAAGAGCATTCAGAATTGGGCGCAGTTATGACTGTGATTGTAAAAACTTTGTTTAAGCGCAAAACTAAAGAGTCTGTGGAGCTAGAACTAAGAGAGCGTATAGAAAAGATGAACGCACATATAGAAAAAATCAGAGAATTTCAGGATAAACACTCAGAAGAGTTTCAGAATATCCATGAGGAATTCAATCTATATGTCCCTTGTTATACCATTTATGAAAAATAAAATTTAGTTTATCATTGCCTATTTCATCAAGAAACAAGGTTAAAGATTAAAGATGGGCAAAAAACACGACGAACTTTCCAAGCTAGAAGGAGTTGACTTCTTTCGACTCGCAAAAAAAGAACCTCATCCAAGAGTGCGTATGCGGCTTCTTGCTTTAGGCCATCTCCAGAAGAGAAAAGGGAAAATGGAAGTGACAAATATGTTTCAAATCAGCTTAACCTCTCTGCGTCAATGGTTATTGCGCTTCTTAAAAAATGGAATTTCCGGTTTGCAGGAGGGAAATTGGCACCTTTTGTATGCAAAAACATCTCGATGAGATTAGCAAACATATCGAGTCTAAAAACCATGGGGTGATTATCTTTGATCAGGCTGCATGGCACACTACAAAAAAGTTACAGTTACCAAAAAATATTTCATTGCTCCCGCTTCCGCCGGCTTCTCCTGAATTGAATCCGGTAGAACAGATATGGCAGGTACTGAGAGATCGTTATTTAGGGAACCGATGCTTTAATTCATATGAGCATATTCTTGACTCCTGCTGTACTGCATGGAATGCATTTACCTCCCAGTCTGGAGCCGTAAGGCAGTTGTGTACAAGATCTTGGATGAAAACTAAAAGTTATTTTTCATAAATGGTATTATACGCAAGAACTCGGCACCGTAAGTGCGACGATCCTTTCAATGACAATAGGTCAGGACATGCGTGACTTAGAAAAAAACATTCAGGAAAGGATCGAATTAGCTAGTAGAAATACCATCTCAATGAGTTATTTAGAAATTAGTCTACTAGCAAAGATAGATCATGATTTAATTTGCGATATTATGATGAAGTTGGAAAATCAAGGATTTATTCGGCCCATTAAATCACAGGGATCTATTAAACTGGGGTGAGACAAAGGCAAGGAAATGCGAACCCATCAACTAGCCAATTCCCTCCCCAGTTCTTGTACTGAATCTTTAGTCCGCAATTGTCCATCAGGAGCCAACTAAAATCTTTTCTTTTATTCCTGTTTCGAGTACACATGTCTCTTTTTAACA
>JBAUVX010000295.1:0-6402 GCA_049583465.1 Waddliaceae bacterium
CTCATACGGTGTGTGTCAAACTGAATATGGAATTAGGCAACGAGCCTTTACAGTTTGAAGGTCTCATAACGCATTAACAATTCGCCCATGGGGTGAATTCGACATGTCGAATTCACATTTGATTAAACCGGAATATCGATTTCAGGTGTTCTCGGGTTCATATCCAGATGGCCCAGAAACGGCTGAATGCTATCCATAATGGTCTGATTAACCCAGCCGCTTACAGCATTGGGTACAGAGTCGGCTAGGATTTGGTCCTTGGTTCGGCGTGATGCCCTTTCGGATAATTCTTGAGTTTCCCTATCTTCGATGTCGTCTAGCTGCTTTTGAGATTGATGGAAAATCGACAGGGGATTGCGTTCTTCTTCGTTCTCGATTGCATCGATGGTGGTTCCTCCAAACACGCCTTGGAAGATCGCATCTCTTTGCTCTGTCGCATTTGGGCCGAAAATTCCTGCGACTCGCTTGTCTACATCTTTGGTTAATTGATCTAGGCTCAACCTTGCTGTCGGATCTGCCAGGCCGGCAATGCTTTGATCGAACACGATGTGCCCGTTGGCATGTCCGGCTCTTGCCGCTTCTGCCGTGAAGGCTTCTCTTAATGCGGTGGAATAGTCATCTTCACTTGTAAATGGGGCCCGTTCACGAGCTCGTGCCTGTGCACTGCCGACCATTTGTGCGCTATCGGTCGAAGAAATTCCAAAGGTACGTGCTCCTCGATCGGTAAGAGAACCGTTGATCGCGTCGGCTCTTGCGGCATCTACACCAAGATAGGGAGGAACAGTCCCGTCGATGGCAAAGCCGGCTGCGCTCGTACCTAAGAAGTTGGCATCCGATCGGCTGAATCCAACCGCTCTGAGTTCTCCGACGGCGTGGTCGCGAAACTCCCTTTGAGTTTCGGTTCCCTCTACGCGGACCGCCCGGTTGATGGCCTCTTCAATGGCAAGTTCAAAGAGATTGCCCGGGGGGACAAAAGAGCGTTCAATCAATTGCTCTAAAAAATCTGCAACAAGTATTGCTTGTTCTTCGCTCAACCCTCTATTTTGAAGTTCTTCGATGAATGCTTCTCGGTCGAATTCCGTCCCAAAAATAACAGCTCTTTCCATTATGGTCCCTAAAATGAGCTCGGCGGCAGAAGAGTAGCGATTGAAGGGAATCAATACTCCCACTGTTTCAAGAAAGTCTACCGTTTGGTTAGCCAGTACTGTTGCATCTGCTTCGTTTAACCCTAGGGTCTGAAAAAGTTCGCGCAGGTCGCTGACGAGTCTGACGCGCGTGCCAAAACCTCCCATGAGAAGCGCTCGAACGATCGCATTGGAAAGCATTGTGCCGGCCACGCCTACATCAAATCCGTAGATGTTATTGACGATAGAAGAGGAGATCACTGAAGGGTCGAAGTTCAGGCCAAAAGCAACATTTAAAAACTGAACGCCAAGACTTCCTCGGATGAGTGCCACTGTTTCATTGGCAAGAAGATGGGCGATGAAAAAGTTAAACCCGGAACGTTGGAATTCAGCGACCAGCTCTGCCTGCAAATGACTAAAGCTGTTAATACCGCCTCTTGAAATAACGGCATTGATGGCACGATTGATTCCGGCGGCGGCATCAGGGAATTCTCCTCTAAAGATCAATATATTGAGCAAGGTTTGTTTGATGAAGAGCATGCTGATCGGATTGTCTAACACATCCATAATTCTCGAACCCGCTGTCAGGAAAACGAGGGCATCCAACGTCGAAATTTGAGGAAAATTGGCAAACATTTGAGGAACAATTGCGGGAAGTCCAATGGCCCGTCCAAATTGAGCTAAAGCAATCGATAGGATGGCAAGGTTTAATGTAGCCGCTGTTGCCAGGGTCATGGCAGAGAATCCTCCTATTGTCGTGAGTCCGAATGTATTAAACAAGCGGTTCACGCTTGCAAGGCGAAGATGTGCATGGACAACTTGACTTAAGGCAAATCGGATGAAACCGGGATTCCCCGTTGCGATGGCAAGATTGAGCAGTCTTTCTGCTCTGACAACTCCCTCGAGAGCTTGCCTCCTCGCGATGCGAATCCCAAAGGATAGGCGGCTGATCGTTCCGTTCACTAAGGCTCTAATGACATTGCTGTTGATGAGGCTTGTGATTTCATTACCCACAGCCAAGGCAATAGCAACAGCAACCATCGGCATTGTCGTGGTTTGCGTTCCAAGGCTGGTGGCTAAAAAACGTGCAGCGGGCACCGCACTGAATAGGGAACTTCTAAAGAGGAGTTCGAAGGCGGTAAACTGGAGTTGAGAATACGTCCGCATGGAAACGGGAAGACGGCTGTCGGCCGCTACGGCATATAGGGATGCTGTCGATAAAGAAGCTTCTAAGTTGTTGGAATGGAGGCCGATCACGAAACCGGTAAGACCCACGCCGCTTCCCGAACCGCTGAGATCTTGAAGGAATACAGGTGCAACCTCATCGAGAAAAAACGCAGGAAAAATGATGTTGTATCCTTGGGGGCTGCTTTCGATTTCTTCATCAATAAAAAGCCTTCCCAAGTCGATGAAAGTCACAAAAACCGCGAGAAAGTTGAGAAGAGATTCCTGGAACGGCAGCCAAATGGTCTCCAGTGCAAATGTCCTGGGATTATTCAGTGTCACTTCTCCGGGAACACCTGTAATGGGCTCGAGAGGAGTGACGAGTCCAAATTCCTCGTCGGTTGCCGGAACGGGATTGGGAATTATGCCCCTGATCGGAAAATCGCCAATGCCTTGATCAAATATTTCGAGTCCTCTATTTGGATTCACTCCATTTGCCGGATCTTGGGCCAACGCATCCATGCGATTTCTCAAGCCGGTCAGAAATTCCCCTTCATTGGCATAAATGGCCGTGCCATTGATCGCATCTTGCAGCAATTCTTCGATTGCATCTCTTATGAGGGCCTCTTCTTCAGGTGTTGCCGCTTGATCCAGCAAAGCCGTCTGCAGCTCTTCGATCCTTTCAGACAAAGCCTGCGGGTCAAAAGTTTCCGGCAATGTCAGGGGTTGAACGTATAAACTCAACCTCTCTTCAATCGTCGTTGGATTCAATGGAAGCGGAATTTCCAGTTGAGAATCGAGTGTGATGTTAAAAATGGGGTTGATTTCGGGAACGGGGACTTCCTCTAAGAGTGGATATGATGTCCCTTGATCTTCATTAATCAATTCAATCTCTCTGTTTAAATCATCAAGGTCCCCGTTGTAAGTCTCCGTTTGCTCGATAATCCCGTCGATAGCACCTTGCACGTCGGGGCGTGCGGCGAGATAGGCATTGAAAGCCCCTATGCCTTCATTAATCATGTCAAGGACAACTTGCACATCTCCTCCGCCGATATCATTGATGATGTCGTCCGCCTCTTGCCCCCCTTCGACAAGGGTGTTGTAAATGCCAATCCAATAGTTGACCTCATCGATGGCTGTTTGGTCAGCGGCAGCAACGTCGGTCATCAAGGTATTATAGTCCTCGTAGGCGTCGGATAAATTATTGAAAGTTGTCCAGGGGCCGGGAGTGGTACCCTCTTCAGCAGCTTCCAGCGCTTCCGCATGGAGAGCATCGGCTTGATTTGTGCTTGAAACAATGTCGGAATATACATCTCTCCTATTCTCAAAATCCGCTGTTCTTGAGCCTAATAACGACTCTCGCAGTTCTTGTCTGGAGTCTTCTAGCAACTTTGTCCATTCAAAGAGAGAGACCCTTCCGGGGACTAACGGGATCAAGGGTGTTGCTGCAAGCTGAAGGACGCCTCCTGCAGACTCCCCGGTTCCGGCTCCTAAACTATCAGCTCCAAATGGAGAAGCTCCCGGCTCGTCAGCGCTTTCTGTCTCCGGCGGTACCTCAGGAGCAACCGGAAGCGGTTGCATGGTTCCTCCCGATCCTCCTACAGGGGGTGGATTGCCAATTGTCATGATTTTCCTCCTTTGAACTTATCTCACTAAAATATTTTTATTTTTTAGTTTAGTAAGAGATAAATGAATGAATATATTAACTTAATAAAGAAGTTTATAAAAATCCCTACTTTTTTATATTATAGCATAAAATTTATTTGAAGGCACATATTTCGTTAAGTTTACGAAAAGGTCCATTCTCCTCAACTCTGCCGCGCACGGAGCCGCTACGAGTGTTTGGGTATACTTGAATGTGATTCAAAACATTGCAAATTTTACCTCCTAGCTCTCCTAGGGTGGAGCAAATTTTACCCTCGGGAGCGGCCTTGTTGCGTAAGTCTCGAGATGAATTGATCTCTTCTCAGTTTTACGATTACTCCCTATCTTAGATCATGCAGCCGGACGGCATTCCTATCAGGTGAAGGTCCTGTTAGAAAACCGATGATCAGTCGGATTCTATATCGAGTCTTGAGTCCTTGGAGGTGACGAAATGGATTAAGCGTAGACAGAGAGGATGCAGGCCGTAAGCGCAAGCTGAAGTGATTGAGCCCCGTAATCTTTGAACTAGTCAGGATGGCCGATACTGTTTAGCGAGTAGAAGGCAACATGGTGGGATCCGTTAGTGACAGGAGACACCACATCCTCGGGGTCCTAGAGCATGGCATGTATTCAAAGAGAATGTGTGAACATGGGAGACCTCTCCGGATCTTTAGGGACGGAGTATCTGCGGACAAGTGTACAAGCGAGGAAGCAGAGATGTCAGGAGAGGAGTCAGATGGTTCATAGTACTGATAAAGCGAGTAACGACCGTGGAGGGAAGGGACCAAGGCTGTAACAACCTTTGAAAGGAAACGTATTAATGAATACAAGGGATATCAAATATGATACGAACACCTTCTTAAGTCTTAGGAGTTTCATAGCCCCATTTTTCTGCGTACTCAATAATGGCTTCATAAAGATTGGCATCTAAACCATCTTTTAAATTCTCCCAAGTTAAGGTTAGATGAGGCCGATGATTAGTTCTCGTAGAAACTGCTCTTAAAAATTGCTTTTCTATTTTTGCTCCTGTTATAATATTTATTTCATCAAGATATAAAGAAATATTTTCTATTGGATAAGATAAATGGGCTACAGATTCTGCATGTTTATTCCATAGTAACCAATATTTTGCACACTTTGTTAATAAAGAATCTTTTTTATTGATTTGGGGAAGTCTCGTACAAACAAATTTCCATACAACTGCATGATTAGCAGTATGCATTGAAGCTATTGTAGGCAGAGGAGATCTAATTTGATGCAAAATAATTTGATAATTACGGATTCTATCCTCTTCAAAAAGTGCGAGCCATGAGGAAGTTCCAAAAGACCCAGTTTCTCTTTCATGGTCGACGTCATATCCAGCTTTTTTGAAAACATTAGCAATATAAGTAGTGCCAGAACGACCGCAACCTGTAATTAATACTACCGGATGATATTCTGGGTTCCCTCCTTTTAAAGGAATATTGAATAAAATCAAAAAAAGGATAAATAGTGTTATTAGTATCCAAGAATCGTTACCATTTAAAGTGAATTTTGTCATTTTGTACATAATAGTCCTCACATAACGTTATCAGGAACCACCTTAGCTCGACTTTGCAAAATTTTTGGACGAAAATGCCGGAAGAGACAAAATCCAGCGAAAAAGATAAGTATTCACCATCCTTCCTGAGAAATTCATTTAGCCGGATGAAGTCTCTTTCTGCAGATGAGTTCAAAAATTTTGTAAAGCCGAATTTAGGCAATCTCAAGAAAACGATTCCATTTTCCTTCCTAAGCGATTTTTCAGAGAAGTGGATCAGCCGGAATTTTGCAAGCGGTTCTTTAGTATACTTACATAATTCATAGCCTGAATCCTCTCAAAAGCTATAAAAGAAAACAAGTAATTTTTTTTTACGTTTAACAGCAACATGATAATGTCCTCCTTAAAACTATATTAAAATGTCCCCCCTAGAAAAATTTTCACCTTAGGGATACAAGATCGGGAGATTTACATGTGAGCGAGAAGGAGCTGGATAGACAAGCTATATTACTCGAAATTGAGAACGGCAATCTGACTATGGTCGAAGGTTCCGACAAGCTTGGGCTTTCGTGTAGAATTTTCTTTTCGTAAACTTTGAACGGGATTTTACCACAAAAGTTTCAAACGCGCCTCTGTAGGCATACTTTTACCCATAAGTTTTTTTGACAAATTTTCCTGAATCTGCATCACCAATGGAGCTAAATAGTTGGAATGCATCTGCAAATCCTCGTAGATAATCAAGCCCTCTCCAGATGGTTGTAGCTCCTGGGGGTGGATCGCATTTTCGATTGAGGTACCCGCCCAGAGTCGCCGCCATTATTAGCATTTCACGCCATGGGCGAATTGCGATTTTGCGATTTCGGTTGATAATGCGCAGGTACTAGTTTCACCACTCATTTAAAGCATGGTTGTTAGTGTAAAACACAGAGACACAGAGAGCACAGAGAGAAA
>JBAUVX010000296.1:0-4108 GCA_049583465.1 Waddliaceae bacterium
GATATATCAAGTCATTGATTTCGATCAAGAATCGCAACAATGGCAATGGGATGTTGCTAAAATCAAATCGATGAAAGCAACTGCTAATGTTCTAGAGTTGCTGGAGCAGCAAATGAACAAAACGTCAAAGGAAACACAGCAATTACTGAAAGTTGCTGCGCTGTTAGGCAACGTCTTCAGCCTGCAAACCCTCTCAAACGTCACAAACAAAAAACCTCTCGATGCGGCAAGACTATTGCGAGAACCCATCGAGAAACAAATGATCCTTCCCCTAGGAGAAAAATATGAATTTTTCTCCGAATATGATGCTCATCTCACTTCCGTTTTCGGGTACGAAGATATCGATCTGCATTTTTCATTCGTCCACGACCGTGTACAGCAAGTCGCCCACGGCCTGATGTCTGCCGAGGAAGAAAAGAAGACACGCTATCGGATAGGCAGGCGGCTCCTTGCGGCAACACCTCAAGATAAAATCGAAGAGTCTATTTTTACGATTGTGTATTACATCAATGACGCTTGGGATCTTGTCAAAGACCGTGAGGAAAGACTCTACTATTCTAAGCTGAACCTTCTAGCTGCAAAAAAAGCAAAAAATGCCTCTTCTTATCAATCAGCAATGGAATTTGCCCAAATGGGATTAGCTTACCTCGATGCAGAACAGAAAAAAGAGAACTATGATTTGTGGAAAGATCTCAGTGCAGAACTGGCCGAATGCTATTACCACACCGGCAATCTTTTGCAAGCAAAAAGACAATTCGAGCACACCCTAGAAAAAGTAAAAACTGTGGAGGAAAAAATCAAAATTCTCATTCTATGGAATCGGCTGTATCAAATGAAGAGGGAATATCATCAAGCCATTGAACTGGGATATCGTGCGCTTAATTTGCTGCAGTATTCTCTCCCCAAACAGATTTCCTCCTTTCTCTTATGGAAAGAACTTATGCATGTCCGTTGGTTCTTATTCCGAAACCCTCCGAACATGATTCGCACCCTTCCCCAAATGACCAATCAAAGAATGTTGCTCATTGCCGAGCTCCTTTACTCCATCCTTCCCCCGGCTTTTGTTGTCGACCAGCCCAAATTCTTTTTCATTGGCATGCGGCTGGTTTTAATCGTCAAATATGGGATTTCTCCATTTTCCCTGATGGGCTTTACTACTGTGGGGATGACGATCCCTTGGGTAACAAAATCGCATAAACCCAGTCTTAACCTTGGGGAGCTCTCTCTAGAGCTCTCTCATAAATATGGCTACCAAACAACGGAACATTTTGCCCTTTTCGTGTATGGAACTTTTCTGGCAGACCAGCAGTATCCACTGAGGGAATGCATCGCGATGTCAGAAGAAGCTTACGAAAAAGCCATTGATTTTGGAGACTTCATGTGGGCGGGATATGCCCTTTATCAGTGCTGTTGGGGCAAGCTGTATGCCGGAGAGCCTCTTGATCTTTTATTGAAAGATGTCCAAAGGTCTTATGTTTTTAATGAACGATCTGAAAATGATCTCACTACAGCAACATCAAAAGTGTTGCTCCTCTATTGCCGGGCGATGGTGGAGAAATCCCTCTTTCCACTAACGATTTCCGATGAAGAGTTTTCCACCGAGTCCGAATGGAACTCCTATCGAATGAAGGGGGATGACTTCACGGCATTAATGATTTGTTTATGTGAAGCCAACTTTTGTTTTTTTCAAGGGGAGTACGAAAAAGCAAAAACATGGATAGAGAGAAGTAAAGAAGCCCTTCCTTCGCGCATTAACTTTCAAGTGTGGGTACAAACACATTACCTTGAGTGTTTGGTCATAGCAGCCCTCTTTCCTCATCTCTCTTCAAAAGAACAAAAAACAGGCAAAAAAACGTTTCAAAAAAACCTCCGGATTCTTAAAGAATGGACTCTTGATCGTACTAAAAATAAATGCCACTTCTATCCTCTAGCAAGAGCAGAATACGATCGACTTTTTTATCCGAAGAAAGATCCTATTGACCATTACCTCCAAGCTATCAAACTGGCTAAGGACAACCAATTCATTCAAGATGAAGCGATTGCAAATGAGCTCGCTGCCCAATATCAAAGAGAAAAGGGAAGAGATAAAATTGCTGATATTTTTCTTAAGAAGGCAATTGCAGCCTACCGGAAGTGGGGTGCCAATGCGAAAGTCCACCGGCTTGAATCCCTGCACCCCTATTTATTCCCTTCTATAGAAATGGATAGCATCTCAACAACGCAAGTGCAAAAAGGTGAAATTGACCTGATGAGTGTCATTAAAGCCTCAAGAGTGATGTCAGGAGAGTTAGTTGTTGATCAATTGTTGACACGCCTCATGGAAATCGTCGTGACAACGGCGGGAGCAACCAAAGCCTTCTTACTGCTGAGCAAAGGAGGGAAATTATCAGTGGTCACCGAGTGGGATGAAGTCAAGCAGCAAACTGTTGTCTTACCCTCTCTCGCTCTCAAAAAAAAGAAAGGGGCTCTTTGCCAAAAAATCATCTCCTACGTAGAAAAAGTGAAAGAGCCTCTCGTACTGCGCTCCGCTTCCGAAGAAGGACTGTACACACAAGACCCCTACATTGCCGACAACAACATCCAATCGGTGCTATGCATTCCCCTCATCCACAAAAACGTGCTATTCGGCATCCTCTATTTAGAAAATAACTTAACTACCGATTCCTTCACAGAAGAACGAGTGGAAATTCTCCAGCTCCTATCTTCAGAGATTGCCATCGCTATCGACAATGCCACGCTGTATACCAACCTAGCAAAGACACTGCAAGAACTTGAAGGCTACAAAAACACCCTTGAAAGAAAAGTCGATGAACGAACGATCGAACTGAGAAAGAAAAAAGAAGAACTTGAGCTGACTCTCCAAAAACTGCACACCACACAAAAACAGGTCGTGCAACAAGAGAAACTCGCCGCATTGGGTTTCTTTACCCAGGGAGTTGCACAGGAAATTCAAAACCCTTTGAATATTGTGAACAAATTTTCTGAAACCATGGTCAAGGAATTCAACGATCTCAGCCAAAAACTATTGAAAGCAAAGAAAACGTTGAATTTTCAAGAGTTGAAAAACGAAATAGAAAATATTTACACCATGTCGAAGAGAATCAATGAAAACAGCCTGCGAATAAAAAAAACCGTTGACATGATGCTAGAGCATGGAAAAGCCATTGAAGGAGAATATAGCCTTGTCAATGTCAATGAACTCCTTCATCAGTCTTCTGAAATCGCTTATCGAGACTTTCTGGCCAAAGACTCGTCATTTCATGTGAGAGTAATCGAAAATTTTGATCAAAACATCGCAGAAATTGAGGGGATCCCTCAAAGTCTCTTTCGAGTCTTCTTCAATATTCTCCACAATGCTTTCTATGCGGCTTTTGAAAAGGAAACAGCTGATGTTGACAGGGAACCTACAGTTTCCATCACAACGAAACAGGGCGACGAAAGTGTCGAGATCATCATTCGTGATAATGGCCCGGGCATTCCGGAAGAGATCCGCCAAGACATTTTTAGACAGTTTTTTACAACAAAACCTCCGGGGACAGGAGCCGGCCTCGGGTTATCGCTGAGCTATGACATCATCACTCACGAGCATCAGGGAGAATTATCCATCAATTCATCGACGGAAAAAGGCAAGACCTTTACCGAGGTGTCGATCAAATTTCTTCATCATCTTCCCCTCTTGGTTGAAAAGCGAGAGCAGTAAGCGGGCAAGCCCCGCTACGCTATTGTAGACGAGAAAAACGCGATAGCCGGCCGAAATTTTGGCAAAAGAGGTGGGCAAGGCTTAAAAAAGCCGGAGATGGTCTCAAGGCCTAAGACGAGATCCTTAAGGCTGCTACATTCCTGTCCTGACCTGGTTCGGATTGCCTTACTCCCCGAGGTCCCCGGCATTCATCTATTATAATCATTTTTCCCGCCCACGAAAAGCTTTTTTTTTAGCGGCAGCCGTTCATGCCACCCGAAAATATACACATTCAAACTCAAGAATTGGGATTTCGGCGGCGCCAAAGCCCAATTCACGCCATGGGCGAATTGCGATTTTGCGATTTCGGTTGATAATGCGCAGGTACTAGTTTCACCACTCATTTAAAGCATGGTTGTTAGTGTAAAA
>JBAUVX010000297.1:0-1592 GCA_049583465.1 Waddliaceae bacterium
CAAAATTTTACCGAAGTCCAATGCATGCGTGGTCACTAGAAAAAAACGCAGAAAACCTGTCTTAAGAAATTAATTTTCAGCAATTTGCATACTTTTATCGCCTCCAAAATCTGCGGAACTTCCGTTACAGATCTCTGCTAGTGTTACACGCTCCTTCATAAGCTCTCCGTGCAACCCCATCTCCGGCCCCTCTTTTTGAGCCATACGAATAGTTTTATCGCTCTCATGTGTTGGATTCCTAAGTCCCGCTCGATCACGAAGATAGGCATAGGGAAGTCTCTCAGCTAAGCGCGCATCCATTAAAAGAAAAATGTTTCCCTCAATGGCATATCTCATCCAGTCATGCCTGACATCATCATGCTTGACATCAAATTGGTTGTCTGTGAGGAGGCGGGCAAATACTTGATTAGCTGATCCTGTCCGGATATTTTCTTCCGGTGCATTTCCGGCACCTATAATTCCTTTTTCAAATCTCTCAAAGGTGCTCATCATTCCTCCTTTAAGAATGTGGCCGAGGGTTTGGGCGGAGTCGTTGATATTTTGTTTTTCAAAGAAGTCTCCATAAACTAAGTTTCGAAGGCCGATAGCTAACCCTGCATGCCCCAAAGTAGAGGCGAATCCTCTCCCTCCTGCATTCCAAAACTCCCTTATTGCTTCGCTATCCACGTATTCTGTTCTGCCTTTTCTTACATCTTTTAGACGCATGTTCCTAGCTCTTTGCTGAATTTCAGAAACCTTGTGGCGGGCAATTGCGTCGACTTTTTGATTTCCCGTTGCCATTCTAATCATTTCTTCCGGTGTAGCTCCTGGGAATTCTTTCGGATATAAAGCATGTGTCACTCTGGCAAGATTTTCATGATAAATATCTTCCGGGCGCGATTGCAGCATCATCGTTGGAAGCCCCATTGCTGACAGAAAAGCGTGTAGTTCTTGGGCGCTGACAGACGGGTCGACCTGAAGACTGATTTTTTCGTATTGATTCCACTGCTCTTTGTTAGATCCAACAGTTAATGAAATTTTTCCTGTAGCATCTTTAAATGTCCTGGCCTTTCCTACCTTTACCTTGGTCGTATCTTTATAGGTATCATCTTTTCTATCGAAAGTTTGATAGGCTGCAGTAGATGTTTCCTCGCGAATACCCTGCATCTCCAAACGGTCGTAGTTTTTGAGAAATTCGAAATGCTTCTCTAAGCTTTCTCTTTCCCCGGCGGGGAGTGTGCAGCTTAAACACAGCAAATCTTGAACGCCCTCTCTCGTTTCCATCTTTTTAAGTTGAACCCTAACATTTCTTCTTCTTATTGCAGTACCATTGACTTGCAGCCACAGGTCGGGGGTGTCTCTTGCAGTCTGAACAACCCGTGAAAGATCTCCCAAAGGATGGGTTTTCATAATCACGATTGTTTTTGCCATGTCAAGGCAGTGTCTAGCGGATTTTTCATCGCCCTCTTTTTCGTAACTTTTAGCTAATTGACGCCATGGGCGAATTGCGATTTTGCGATTTCGGTTGATAATGCGCAGGTACTAGTTTCACCACTCATTTAAAGCATGGTTGTTAGTGTAAAACACAGAGACACAGAGAGCACAGAGAGAAA
>JBAUVX010000298.1:0-4295 GCA_049583465.1 Waddliaceae bacterium
CCTTGTGCTTGCCCTTGAACGTAGGACAAAATATCGTTGAATTGCTTTTTTGCTTGTGTTATATGTTGTTCCATAATACTCCGGTGTATGTGTGGGTTTTTTCAAAAAACATCTTACACTCGGAGTGCTTTTTTATCCTACTTTTTTTACCTTTTTCTCCTCACAACTGTTTGGCTATACACCCAAACCCTAATGTTAGAGAGTTTTCGCATAATATTGATTTTCAGTGATTTAAAAAACCTTCTTAAATTAGGGTTAAAACCAGGGAATCGTTGATGCAGTGCTTAATCCATATGCAGAAAACTTTCCTGGAATAGGTTTTTTTAGCAAAGGTCCATGTTCTATAAACAGTCGGAAAAACTGTTGTGTGGACTGACTCTTAATTTTTAAATAAGGAAATGAAAGTACTCGCTCTTTTTCATCAGCTATTTTAAGGTTGGCTTCCTCTTGCGTTAACCAACCCTTTTGCACAGAGCGGCGTCTTAATCGTTCCGAACTGCTCTTGCATTGGATTCGCTTCACAATACGATAGCTTATATTCCCTGGAATCGGGGTTATATCTGAAACGACAGCATAGTCTTCGAACCCGTCAATCCAAGGAGCTCCCATCAATCGCTGAAGAGACGAGTAACTCCCATGCAGCCTGAGATGATCTCCCAATGTTTTGTTGAATTGAGGGAAGCTAATACCAACTTCTCCTTGTCCAAAAGCAACTAACGCTTTATGTAACCGGTGAAATAGCTCGCTCATCAACATGGAATGTGAAAAATCGAGATTTGAATACACTCGAATATCGATATAAAAATCCACTTTAACTCCTAGTCTTTTCCTTTTTCTCCAAACACGCCCCCTCTAGCTAAACAAGCGACGACAAAGTGCTGCTGTTCAAGAGGGGGAATTTTTCCTTTGATTATCCAACCATCTAAAAGTGTATAAAAGTCTATTTTTTTACTCGAAGGGCGAAAAGCCACTCCACGGGTCGTTACCGATCCATAAGGTTCAACAGCAATTGGTAAAAGATCTTCAGTGTTACCATACCAGGTATCGATCGTACGAATCGCATTTCCAATCTTTTGAGAGTGCATAGCTGCAATCTCATTGACAGCGTAAAGAAATTTACTTTTTTTGTGTTTATCACCTCTACTCTCTCGAACAAGCTCTTGTGAAGGGAACACCTCTTGTCCAGAACCAAGACGAGCAAACCCTTCAACCTTCAAAAAAATAAAAGACTTGCCCATCAAGCCAACGCGTATTGTTTCAGCTAGCTGGACCATTTTATCGTCTGCTTTAGCAGAGAACCTCCTCAAGCTAAATTGACTGCTGTCAAAGGTCCAGGTATTTTTTACATCATCTCCTTCGAGAAGGCTCACCCTCACGTCTATGTTTTCAGCTGCAATTCGGTTTCTCCATAAAAAACGGCCGTTCGCAAGGTTTTCAGCATAGCGTAAAGATAATTCATGGCACCGTTGACCTTCTAGATACTTTTCGATACTCTGGAATAATGTGCTTCGATAGTCCTGATCATTACAAGCCGATGGAATGGAGATGTTACCAAGAATTCTTAAAGTAAAAACTACCTTTAGTGTATTCGCATCAAAGGAAAGAGCTGCGATATCCACTTCCTGTATGTTGGGCTTCTGAATTTCAGCATTTAATTTCAACGAGTCTGATGCGACATTACTTTTTAGTCTATTTGATATCGTTCCCCGAACAACTTTGTGTTGAATTTTAATTGGTTTCCATTCGTCATCGTTGTAGCGATTTTGCCAGGATCCGGCATACATTAGCCCATCTGAACTGCAGAGTTTTCTTTCAAATGCAAGAACCGATGGGTTTTTTAATGAACTCATTTTTATCTCCTTAAAAGTTAGTTTTATTGGAACAAACATACATATCTTGTTCATAATGATAACGCCAAATAATCGACCCTATATCTTTAATTCGATGCAGTCCTACCCACTCTCCTAGTCCGTAAACGGCCTCAACGAATCGAAAGGGAACATTCATATCACGAGCACAAGCCACTTCTCCTTTCTCATATAGAGGAGAAATTGCTTTGTATCCGACTTGAATTGGAACAATCCACCCCCTAAAAAGCTTCGGGATTAGATTCCACTTTACATTATCGCTTTCAAATCCCTTTTCTTTAGGTGTGAGAGATCTCGATTTCAACGTATAGAAATCCAGCAATGCTTCAAAAGTGTTGATTTTAGGGTTTTCTGATAAATAATGCTTAAAATTGTCGGATTGATCGCACAGGACGAATCCCGGAAGCAAACGGTTTAGCTCTTTAGGGTAAAAGGGCCATGCCTTATTCTCGATCTCTGGAATTTCATGGAATTTTACAGGAGACATGCCTGTAATGATGCCCCCAGCCAGCCTTTTAGGAGTAGCTAGTCGAGAAACAAGTTCTATGAATTTTTGGATATCTTGTGAGGCATCGTCTGTGGAGAAGTCAAAATCATCGCTCGTAAAATCACATTCAATGACAAGAGACACTTCCATATGAATGCGTCCTTCTTCATTAAATGACTCAGATTTTCCTTCCTCTGTTAAGGGATTTCTGGTAAGCGAAAAGTTATAATCTCCCCAATGTTCGGTTTTGTGAGCATGAATTTGAAAATCATGACAAACAATCCCGCATCCCCCCAGCTTGAGCTCGCGTTCAGCCTTGAATTCTCGTGATCGTCGTCGTTCGGCCTCGAGCTCTCGTGATAGCGTGTGGGCATATCCTAAAAAGTGAGTAACTGCAGGGAACCCATATGTGATTCCTGAAATTGCATTGGCATTTTTCACCTTAATTCTAGGCAATATCAATAAAGACTTCATTGTTCAATCATCTTTTAATATTTTTAAACATCTGGAACTGAACTCTTTGTGGTCAGCATCGCTGAATGTTAGATTTTTATCTTTGAGTTTTTGAATGAGCCATGTTGCGAATCGATCTGCAATATCCCTTTTCCATGTTCCATTAGATCGCGTTTCCTGGAAGTTTTGATCTCCACGCAGAGGATCTAACCAGAATTGTTCATTTTCGGTTATCTCTGAAGTTTTGCTCCACCCAGGTTCCATAGCTTGCACTTCCGCTGCAATCTGAAAAAGCAGGTCAAGAAGCTGATCTACGAAAGCTGAAATTTGTTTCCGAATTTTCTGGTTACTATCAACATTTTTAACTGAGATTAAATAGTGCTTAAATTCTCTTAAAAGTTCGTATCCTCTTTTCCCATAACTCTTCCAAAAATCACCATTTTTACCTGGAGGCTTTTGAATGGGCATCCAAATTGGGGGGGCACTTCTAAGAAGATAAGACTCTCCCTTACGGACAGTATTTAATCGAGAGATATTTTGTGGCTTATTTCCTCCGAACCTTTGAATAGCAAGCTTTGGGTAACTGACGACAGCTACGTCTGAATACCGTTTATTCTTTTTGGAGGCTCTTGCTTCCTTAGCCTTTTCTCCAAATCTATCTTCATGTACTTGTTCATAAAGGCGTTGAGAAAGGGACGATGCATACAGAGGAGAAAGTAAGTGATATTGATTATCTTCAACTGGGAAATAGATCTGTTTTGCCAACGTATTTGAGCTTAGATCTCGATTGGTAAAAACAGATTTGAACCCACTCATCCAAGTGGTCAACTGGATCTGATTTTTCGCAAAAGGAGCTAATGCAGAGGAGTCGTCCTTAGCTATCAAATCAAGAAGAGTAACCCCATTCAACTCAATCTGAAGAAAACCTGCAACACCCAAAGCTGCGGCATTTCCTGCCACATCATCCTTAAACGAATCCAAAGCGTCAGTTGATAGATATTCTTGAAGACAGTTCCCCTGCTTAGATCCCGATTTCACGCGAATATTTGTTCCCTTTGCCTCGCTATGCGTATATTTCAAAACATGGGTTGCAAGGTGAAGTTGCGAAGCTTTCTTTGAAGCAGAATCGAGCCAGCTTGCAGCACAAAAATCCTGTTGTTTCCTCTTCTGCTTTTCACGGATATAGTCTTCGATCAGGTCAGGGAAATTTCTCATTGACTTTCCTCTTTTTGATTTTAACCCACATTCCGCATGTTGCGCGGGCGATTTCTTCATCTTTTTGATTCTAAGCGGAATGTGGGTTTTAATTTTAGAAAAGTTGGATTTTGCCATACGCAGACTAAAGTTGTCAACTTGTGATATTTTTTTTTAGAAAAACTAGCCTAAATACCCTTGTAGGGAATATAGTGATTTTCAAACCCACATTCCGCATGTTGCGGGAGGTGATTTCAATAGATTTTTGATTCTAAGTGGGTTACAAAATCGAA
>JBAUVX010000299.1:0-2483 GCA_049583465.1 Waddliaceae bacterium
TTTCTCTCTGTGCTCTCTGTGTCTCTGTGTTTTACACTAACAACCATGCTTTAAATGAGTGGTGAAACTAGTACCTGCGCATTATCAACCGAAATCGCAAAATCGCAATTCGCCCATGGCGTCAATACGCTTCATCTATCCTGACATCATGAAAATCACAGGACATGCCTGTGATCCTCTCATTAAAAAAAATTAATTATTTTTTGGAGTGATATACACCCCTTTTTGTTGCAAATTTATATCAACACCCCATCCGACAATCTGTCCTTGATCATTTATATCCGATAATTCAGTAATCCAGAGAATATTACTGGAAAAAAGTTTATCCAAATTCAACTTTTCTGATATGTCGATAAATAAACCTTGATCCCAAATTATCCCCCTTCTTTTCGACCTTGGGTGCCCAAACAGACAGTCATTATTCACCCATTTTGATCCAACGATCGTACCGTTATTATTTATAGCTGCGGGTTTAAAATTTACTAAAACCTGTGTGCCAGCTTGAGGAGTCCAAAGAATCCCATGATGACATATCCCGTCGTGATAACTCCCTACAACCAACCCTAAATCATTGATATCTTCTGGAGATAATGGATACTTTAAAGGAGAAGGAATAGTTGTTATAGATTGATTAAATTCATTAAAAATAACTATGGAATATTTCCCATTATTTAACATTACTCTCCCCAAAATTTGTCCATAATTATTGACTCTAATCTTAGACATTTTGCACCATGACATAGTTTTTTCTATAGGAACACCATTCTTACAAAGATCCCCTGTGTTATTTATTGAATATTTTTCACCCGCGTCAGTAATAGGTAATTCTGATACTACACCATGATTATTTATATATGGTGGATATCCAGTACCCACAGTACCTCGCACAGGTTTATCTTCTGAAAAAGCATACCTGTCAATACTATCCCACATAAAAAAATAACATTTCTTATATAGAGAGATACGTCTCGCTGCTTGTCCGTTTTCATTAACACTATTAACCCATTCAATTTTATTAGACTGGAATTCTAGCTCAATCACTTCATATTCATCACTAAATAAAATTCCAGCCATGAATGTTGTAATAGCACAGAATCCAAAAAAATATTTAAAAAACCTTTTCTCATAACTTCCTATTATTGAAATTCCTAAATTTATAAAAATTTAGTAAACTTTGGAATTTAAAGCTAATATATATTAGGTAGATTTCTACTGATCTGTATATAATTTTTTTAGTTTTGTGTGCAAAGTCTATCTAGATAGCGATCGGCGGCAGAATAAATTGGCGTTTTTCTTAAGATAGCCTACTGCCAAAAAAAAATAGATTGGGATAATAGTTGCCCTCTCTTTTTACCCAATTGAAACAACAAGGCTTTTCTGACTCCGATATAATGAAGATCACGGGACACGCCAGCGGTGAAATGATCCGAAGCCTGCGATAAAAGCGAGCGTGCAGACAACCCTACGAAGAAAGTTAACCTTGTGGGCTAGGCTAACCCCCTGATAGGTTGCCTTATTTCCGTATTTACGGTATACTAAGATTATAACGAAGAGAGGAGAAATTATGCGTAAAGACACGGTAAGACTAACATTTGATTTTCCCGCAAATCTTCACACCTTTCTGAAGATGGCTGCGGCGAAGGAAGGTGTAAGCATGCGGGCATACATTATAGATTCGCTGATGCACAAGATGGAGCACGAAGAGAAAATTGATCTAGACACCGAGGCTTTTCGAAAAGAGCTGGCAAAAATGACAAAGAAAGACGCCAAATTAATGAAAGACCTTTCCGATAGATGACAACAAAGTTTCTTACCATTGACCAAGTCATCGAAATCCACGATACATTTCTTCGGCAATATGGAGGCTTAGCAGGGATCCGCGACCACGGCCTTCTTGCTTCCGCGGTAGAGATGCCAAGAGTAACAGTGTTCGGTGAGGACATGCACAAAACCCTCTATGACAAGGCAGCAGCCTACCTCTATCATATTGTCAAAAACCACCCATTTAATGACGGGAACAAAAGAAGCGGCTCTGGCTCAGCGTTGATGTTTCTTCGCGTTAACGGAATTGACCCCAAATATAAAAATGACGCCTTTGTTTCCCTTGTTGTTGATGTAGCTAATGGAAACTCAGATAAAGATGACATTAGCCATTTTTTTATTACCTGCTCAGAATGATATCCAAGGGATCACAATACCCCATCTTTCTCAAGCTGTAGCTCAAGTTTTTTAGAGGCCGTGTTTAAGCCATTCCACATCTCATTTTTCAATGCAGACGCAGGCCTTGTTCACTTCTTCGGTCAACACCCTAGCCCACCATTCGCTTTCCCTCCCCATTAACCTCTTTTGCAGGTTATATGATATTGCCTTCTAGGTCGACCTGGAATCCTCACGTTCTCTATTAGTGATTCGAAAAGATTTTGATGATTCATCCTAAACAACCGTTCCGCAGCTGTTGTGTTGTCCGACCGTTTCGTATGGAA
>JBAUVX010000300.1:0-5886 GCA_049583465.1 Waddliaceae bacterium
CAGGGCCTTTTCATGCTAAAGATTTGATAAAATTTAACACCTTTTCCAGATAGTTCGTGCACCATCCAGCCCTTTTCCTCTTAGCTTTAATACTACCTTTTGTCCTTTTATCTTGTTTAAGAAGACTCAACGCTATACGCCTAATCATAGAAAAATTTTCAGGCAAATGTCCCGTTCTCATTTTACTTTTATCTTCAAAGAATGAAACGTCAAGAATCCAGTGACAGCTCTCAATACCCCAGTGACCTCTAATAAAATATCCATGCTTCTTAGCATCGGGCTTCCTGCTTGAAATATACATCCTTTTTTCAATCGATGCTTGGCCATTTATGATGCGTTCAGAGACAACCATAACTATGCTTTGTAAGTCTTTCCAATCTTTTTTCTGAGGAAGCCAATCAATCTCTGATGTGGCATAAACCGTTCTTTTTTCTATTCTTCCATGCTCTTCTTTACCGGATTCTTCACGGTATATGTCATGCTCAATCCCCTCAAAATTACATTGTTCAGCCTGAACAAAAAAGTTTTCTACCTCATCGTGTATGGATTCTTGATTGCCCTTTACCGCCAAAATATAATCAGCGCCTTGTTCACGGATCTGGCCGGCGATTTTCTTCTGCGTTCCCATAGCATCAATGGTAACAGTGGCTCCTTCTACATTTAATTTTTTTAACACTTCCGGAATTGCGGTGATTTCGTTTGACTTACAATCCACTTTTTCCTGAGCTAAGGTGATCTGAAAGTCTGATGCCCAAGCACTTACTGTATGTATAAAAGACGATCCTTTCGAGGCTGAACCTCTCAACGCTTTCCCGTCTATAGCCACGTGTTCCCCTAATTTCCCATTAGTCACTAAAAGTATCCACTTCTTAAAAGATGCTTGCAATACTTCAGGTTGTATCAGAACAAACATCCACCAGAATACACTACAAGAGGGAATTCCATATGGGAGATCAATTATTTTTGAAAACCAGTTTCGGTGAGTGTCTGCAAAGGTAACTACTTCGGACAGATTGTCCGCACCTCCTATTACCGCGCAAATCGTTATGAAAATGATATCAATTAATTTGTGTTTCCTGTTGATGTATGATCGCGGATCCTTTATTGATCCAAACGACCTCTCAACAGCATTTTTTAACTCTTCATGCGACTGCTCTAAGGTTTTTAGGGATTCATCACCAAATTTTTTTTTGTCATTTGCCCTCCAAATTCAAATTTTAGAGGACAAGTTTGCCATCCCTGTTTTTACAAATCAATTTTTTATCAAGTTTTTAGCATGAAAAGGCCCTGGGATTGCTCTCATTTGAATTGTGTGGCAACCCTTATGTATCTGAAGATAATGTGCGAGAATTTTTAATTTCTGGCAACTACATAGATTTAATCTCTGGCCACTCTAGCGGTATCTCGGACTATCAAACCATTGCTAAATTTCTTAATACTTGGATTTTTTGTGAAATGGATGAAACTAATGCGGGCATAACATCATATCTGAAAGATGACAAGTCTGGGATCATTTTTCATGTCGCTTGGTATTCAGATGGAGTGATAACAACACAAATCAACGGCCCAAATCAAGGGCATCAGATTGTCTTTTTAGGAGACGATATCATGACCGCAAAGGTAATAGGAATGGCATACTCATGTAGTCGAGAAGATTCCGGAATAACCCACCCAGTCCACCAGCACCCTTGGGGATCGGTACATACAACCTCTATAGGGCAAGGAATTGGTAGGACAAGTTCTCTGGAAGAGCTCGGCATCCCATAGACTCGCTGGGTTCAACCTTTCAGAAAAAAGGGGTAGTACGCTACCCCACAAGATTAACCTTCTTTGTGGGATTGTCTGCGCGCTCGCTTTTATCGCAGGCTCTGGCATCTCCCTGCTGGCGTGTCCTGTGATCTTCATAATATTGGAGTTAGAAAAGCCTTTTGGCACCATATAAGTAACAGAAGAGAACAACCTTTTTCCCAATGGGCTTATTTTTGGCAGTTTTGGCAGTACCATATCCTAAAAGAGAAGGAAAATTCCGATTGGTTTCGTCAGTTTTGGCAGTACGCCATCTAAGGGGTTTTAAAAAATCAAAATAGGCAAAACGCGTGAAGTTGGATGGTAATCTGAGATTTTAATGCCGCTATTTGTGATGCTTCGAGCTCGTTCTCTCTTTTGATTTTTTGCTTTTTAGAGATATCCAAGCAACTCTATAGGACTTTTTACGCAAAAATTACGCACTAGACTGGAAAAAACTGGCATTAAATAGTACAAAACAGCAAAAATGCTCGTTTCATAAAGCATTAAGAGTGTTGTTGCTGTGTATTCTACTTTATCCTGGTTTATACACGATAAACGGACTCATAACCCGCCGGTCGCTGGTTCAAGTCCAGCTTGCCCCATCCTTTCACACACACCTGTGAGCACGATTTAGCTTGATTGGTCAGCTGCCATCAGGCTATAATTTACCCTCGCGGTGCAATGGCGGTGCAACAAAGAAAAGTCTTACCAGCACCATCCAGCCGCTTAAACCAAAAACACTATAAAACGAGGTTTAAGATGGCATCAATACAACAAAGAATTAACAAGAACGGCACCAAAGTCTGGCGTGCGATCATCCGAATCAAGGGATATCCTACTGTTTGCGATCATTTTGACCGTAAGCAAGAGGCTCAAGACTGGGCAAATGATACCGAGCGGCAAATCAAGCTTGGAAAATACAATTTTGCCAAAAATTCTCAAAAGAAGACGGTTGCCGACCTGATCGACCGCTACATCGGTGACGGGGCACTCGAACACCACAAAGCTGCTAAAGACACCAAGAGACACCTTGAGTACTTCAAATCTGCCATAGGTGAGTATGCTCTTACCTTCATTATTCCCGAGCTTCTCCTTGACGAGCGCAAGAAACTTCTTGAAAAGGCTTCATCTCAAGGGACACCGCGCACACCAGCGACGGTAAATCGCTATTTTTCTTCTCTAAGTGGGGCTTTGCGGTATGGATGTAAGAATTTGCGGTGGATCGATGAAAATCCTTGCGCAAACCTGCTTAAGCTAAAGGAAAACCCAAGAAAACGGAGGGTTTTGACTCCCGATGAAGAAATGCGACTGCTAGAAGCCTGCAAGTCGAGCATAAGTCCCTACCTGTATTGCATTACTCTGATGGCACTTACTACCGGTGCGCGAAAAGGCGAAATTTTAAGCCTAACATGGGACTGCATCGATTGCGAAAATCGACTTGCATGCATCAGGGATTCTAAAAATGGAAGACCAAGAAAAATCGGCTTGGTTGACTCGGTCCTAAAAGAGCTTAAAGAGATTTGGACAAATCGAGACCCTGCGAAACCACAAGTCTTCGCGAGCAAAACCCCATTTGGACAAATTGATATTAAAAAGGCTTGGAAAGGTGCTCTGCAAAAAGCCGAAATAGGCGACTTTGTTTTCCACGGTCTTCGTCACCATTTTTGCTCTATAGGGGGAGAGTTAGGAGCGTCAGGCGTGCAGCTTCGAGCGCAGCTCGGCCACTCCTCTTCACGGATGACTGATCACTACTCTCACCTTGAAGCTGATGCCACTCGCTTTATTGGGGAATCGATCGAAAAAAGAATCACAGAGAGGAGGGAGCATGAGTAAGGATTGTTCAGAGTTGCAGGTGATTATCGAAGAATTGATCGCCGATATGGACAAAGTGAAGAAAATATGGTGTGGGATTCGGGCAGACAATCCCGATTTCGAGCAAGTCTCGGAAGAAAACTGGGAAAGCAAAGAGGCTCTCCTTTGGATGCATGGTGAAACTAAAACTTTCGAAGCGATTGAACTCGAGAGGTGGCTATTTGCCGAGCCACCTCTTTCTGAAACCGCAAAGAGTGATGCAAACGACAATTATCTTGCGTGGATTGATCATATCCGAGAGGACGGGACATATAGCGAATTTGACGTGAATGACCTTCCAAAACCCCTGGAAAATGAATCTCTTATCGACTATGTGATCAGATTGTCTCTAATTGTCGAAGAGAATGGGTGGGGAACAAAAAAGCAAAGACGGGCTCTAAAATCCTTTTTGCATTTCCTAAGGAAAGACTACTGTCAGGAAGATGTCGCTTTTATTGAGCATATTTTTCCAAAAAAGATAGACCTCCGTGCGGGGAGAATCATAAGAAAAATTCGCCCGCAAGTTTTTCCGATTTCGCATCAGATTGCAGGAACTCTCATCAAAGAATTGGCGTATCAATGCGCTTTTGGTCGTAAAAACGCAAGACATCATGCAGGTGAAGCTCTTGCCTTGATATGGCTTTGTATATCTTCATCGCGAATCAGATGGCCTCGTTCGCTTGAGAGTGTCCATGAGCTTAATGTCGATGCGATTGTTTACGAAAAGGAGTATCCAGAGCTGCTTGCTCCAAGCTTCTTTGGTCCGCATCCGGTTAGGATAGGAAATCGAGTTGCTAGTTTTCTCCAAGCGGTAGCAAGAATCCCCTCGAAGAGTCCAAGAAAAACAATTTTACAAACACCTCTTCCAGACTTACGAGATAGATTTAGAAAAGTACTGGAAATTGTCAAACTTCCTCAAGAGCTTGGTGAGATCACTTTTCTAACTTTTTTGGCCTATCCACATCACTTTGGTAAAGATGTACGGTAAATCTTTTTAGTTGATTATCAAAGAGATAAAACTCCCTCATAGCGTGCCCGTGATAAACGGCCCTATTCCGCAATAATGGGCGTAATTCCTTTTTAAACAACACCAGGAGTTACGAATGGAACAAATTCAGTACCTTACAACAACACAAATTGCCGAAAGCTGCTACCCATTTACATTGGGACAAATTCGGCACTATTTGCTGATGCGTCATCGCAACGGTTTGGATAAGGCTGTGAGAAAGATAGGCAAGCGCCTCTATCTTCGTAGGGATTTATTCGAGAAGTGGATCGAATCCAATCAAGGAGGTGATCAATGAAATCAGATAAATGGAAATTAGATGCTGCCAAAATCAAGGAGTGTATTCCACCTTATGATTTTTACATGAGGGAGCAAGACTTCCAGAGATTCGGCTATAGATCAGGGAAATGGGCCGTTGCTGGCCTTTGTCCTTTTCATGATGATGGTTCAGCCGGTTCATTTAAGGTGAATTACGAAAGTGGAGCGTTCAACTGTTTTTCATGTGGAGAAAAGGGTGGAGACATCATCACCTACATGCAGAAGAAGTACAACCTTTCGTTTCGTGAGGCATTAGAAAAACTAGGGAATGAGTGGAGGATCTTATGAAAGATTTACCACCAATCATTCCACGACAAAATTTAAGTCATCATTGGACCTATTTGGATTCAGAGAAAAAACCTATAGCGATCCTCGCAAGGTATGACGAGGTAGGGAAAAAGAAACGCTTCCATCAATACAGTATTGGTGAAGATGGAAATTGGGTTGAGGGAGCGCCAACTCCCTCGCCCATATTCGGAATTGATACAGTTCCTAAGAACCATTTTGAAGGGTTTGTCTATATTTTTGAAGGGGAAAAATGCGCGCAAGCTGCGCACTATCTTGGGCTTCCGGCGCTTACTTCCATGATGGGGTCGAATCAAGGGCATTTGGCAGATTGGGTGATCCTCGCCAATTACCGCCGTGTAAAAACATTCGTACTTGTACCCGATAACGATAATCCCGGAAAAAAGTACATGCAGACTGTGTACGAAAAAGTGAAAAAAGCATGTCCCAATGCAGATGTGATGGTATGCGAACTTCCTTGCAATAAAAAAGGTGATGATTTTGTTAATTGACGCCATGGGCGAATTGCGATTTTGCGATTTCGGTTGATAATGCGCGGGTACTAGTTTCACCACTCATTTAAAGCATGGTTGTTAGTGTAAAACACAGAGATACAGAGAGCACAGAGAGAAAGGACG
>JBAUVX010000301.1:0-5099 GCA_049583465.1 Waddliaceae bacterium
CTCGATTTTGGAGAAAATTGCTAGCTCATACGGTGTGTGTCAAACTGAATATGGAATTAGGCAACGAGCCTTTACAGTTTGAAGGTCTCATAACGCATTAACAATTCGCCCATGGGGTGAATTAAGCTCTCATGATTTTCAGCTTAGAAGCTGGTGGAGTTCTAGACCCACGACGAAGAGGACAAAGAAGATAAGAAGAAGAAGGAGGGGCTTTCCTCCGGGTAAAGAAAACGTCGAGGGCAGCTGCAGATGATACCTTCCTGACCAAACCATGAGAATCGGCAATAAGCCGAGGAGCAACGCACATCCAAAACCTCCGGCATAGTTCAAAGCTGAAAGAAAAATGTGAGGATAGAGAATTGCAAAAACCAATGGAGGAATAAACACAAGGCAAAAAAGCCAGCATTTTCCCCGTTTATCTTTTTCAATTTGCAATCCATCGGCCAAAAAATCGATCAGTCCGAGGGTGACCCCAAAAAACGACGTGGCTAGGGCAAAAAAGGCAAAAAACTGAGCAAAAGCATAGACGTTCCGGTGCGGGATAAAATTTTTAAGGGGTTGAACAGCATTCTGGCCTTGGCTAAGTGCGTCGGCAAGGCCCCCTTCTCCGGCAATGGGAACAATTCCCAAAATCAACCCTTCCCAGACGATATACACAATTAAGGGAATAAGACTCCCGACAAAAATCGCTATCCGCATTTTTTTTGCATCATGATTCATGTAATGAGATAGAGTCGGTATGATCCCTTGGTATCCAAAAGAAGTAAAAGCAACAGGCAAGGCCAGTGTACTCATCTTCCAATTTCTCTCTAGCAGCATTTCCGTGTTGACAAGGGGAGCCCCAAAGAACAAAAAAGCCAAATAAGCGATGCCTAGCCCCAGCATCAAGAAGAGGTTGATCCTACCGACGGCAGAGGTCCCCAAAATGACAAATGGGGCGAAAATCACAACAAAAACCAAAGGTCCGGACCAATCGGGAATGGGGAACACTTGAGCCATTAAATTTCCACATCCAACCAAATATGCCAGTGTTAGGCAATAAAAAAGAAACAAATAGATTCCCCAAGCGGCCGCCTTTCCCTTATTTCCCAGGGTTTTTTCTGCCATCGAAACAAGGTTGAATTCTCCTTCCATCCAGTGGCAGCTTTCAAGAAAGAGAAAACCGGTGCAGATCATAAATAGCCAGCATAGAAAATAAATAGCCAAAGCAGGGATAAATCCTCCAAGGCTTGTTAAAACGGGAAGAGCGAGCATCCCCCCTCCAATACACGTCCCTGCGACCAATAAGACGCCGACGAAAACATTTCCCTGTTCTTTTCCCATATGAACCTATCCGTAAATTTTTATTTGTTGCCCCGCGATTGAACAATCGCAAGAGGCTCAATATTAGTAATATGGATCCTCTTGCGATCGTCCAAGCC
Source organism: Waddliaceae bacterium (assembly GCA_049583465.1). GTDB lineage: Bacteria > Chlamydiota > Chlamydiia > Chlamydiales > Waddliaceae > JBAUVX01. The sequence goes on from JBAUVX010000301.1 coordinate 1,422, forward strand.
CGGGGCTTTAGCGCAGCCGAAATTCAATTCTTGAATTTGTTTGGGTATAATGAAGAAAGATGGCGAATGTGAATTTGCGGATAGGTTCATTATTCCACCGTCACAGACTTGGCAAGATGCCGGGGTTGATCAATATCTTCACCTCTTTCATAAGCAATGTAATAGGCAAATAACTGCATCGCCACACTTGTGGGGATAGCCGCCAAGGGATCGATCGTAGAGGGAACATAGATGATCTCGTCGGCAACGTTTTCTATCTTAGCATCGCCCTGTTGAGCAATGGCAATGATCTTTCCTTTTCGTGCTTTCACTTCCATGAGGTTGCTAAGAAGTTTATTGTAGGTTTTTTTGTTTGCACAAAGGGCTACGGTAGGGCTGTTTTCGCTGATTAGAGCAATAGGCCCATGTTTGATTTCCCCGGCAGGGTAGCCGTTGGCATTGATATAGGCGATCTCTTTTAGTTTGAGAGCTGCCTCAAGGGCGGTAGGATACATGTATCCCCGCCCAAGAAAAAAGAAATGATCGTACTTAGCATTTTTCTTTGCCAATGAGTTGATATCCTCAGCGTGAGCCAACACTTGCTGTACTTGCTCGGGAAGGATCTTTAAGGCCCGCAAAAACTCCTTTCCCTTTTCTTTGCTCATATGCCGCATCCGCGCCAGCTGCAGGGCTAAGAGGGATAAAACAGTCAACTGAGAGGTAAATGCTTTTGTTGAGCAAACTCCGACCTCTCTTCCCGCATGTAAAAAAATCGTGGAATCGGTCTCTCTAACTAATGTCGACTCGCGGACATTGCAAATGCCCAGCGCTTTTGCTCCTTTTGCTTTGACTTCACGAACAGCCGCGAGGGTATCGGCTGTTTCTCCCGACTGGCTAATGGCAATGACAAGAGTCCCGGGAGGAACAATAGGATTTTTATAGCGAAACTCAGAGGAGATTTCCACTTCGACGGGAATTCTGGCCATATCTTCTATCAAATAACTTGCAACACATCCTGCATGCCATGAAGTTCCGCAAGCCAAAATGAGAATTCTTTCTACGGAGAGCAGTTCGTTCACGTCAACCTTTAATTCCTCAAAGACGGCAGTGCCGTAATCTTCAAGACAACGAGAGAGAAGCGCTTTTCTGATTGACTGAGGCTGCTCATGAATTTCCTTGAGGGTAAAATGTTCATACCCTCCTTTTGAACTCTCTTCTTCCTCTATAGAAATGTGCAAGGATTCTTTCTGTATTTTTTCCAAAGAGGAATCGAAAATTTCTATCCCGTCTGCTTTAATCACGGCAATTTCCTTTTGAAAAAGGGGGATCATCTCTCGTGTATGTCCCACAAAGGCGTGAGAATCCGAGGAAATAAAAGCTTCCTGATTTCCTATTCCGATGACCAAAGGAGACTCATGAGCAGCTGCGACGATTTGTTGGGGAAAGTCGCGATGCAATAAGGCAATGGCAAAAGACCCTTCCAACAAACTTATCGCTTGCTGCACAGCTTCGAGGATGCTTCCTTGATACAAGCTTCCAATCAGCTGAGCGATAACTTCAGTATCTGTTTCGGAGAGAAATGCATGCCCTTGCTCTTCTAGCTGATGTCTCAATGATTCATGATTTTCAATAATGCCATTATGAACAAGTGCAAGGCTCCGTGCGGCATCAAAGTGAGGATGTGCATTAATCTCACTGGGTTTCCCATGAGTTGCCCACCTAGTATGGGCAATGGCCACATCAAGGTCTAGAGTCCTCCCCTTGAGCTCTTTTTCCAAAATAGCGACCTTTCCCACCTCTTTGCAAGAAAAAAGCTGTCCCCCTTTCAATCCCGCAATGCCGGCCGAATCATATCCCCTATACTCCAGCTTTTTTAGACCGCCGATTACCAGCTCAACAGGATTTTGCTTCCCTACATATCCAAATATTCCACACATACTTTTTCCCTTAGTCCCTTAGATGGATTTCCTCCCGATGGATGTTTTAACGGCATCCGCTATAGATTCAGCCATGTTTTGCACTTGATGCTGATCCCGTCCTTCGACCATCACACGGCACACGCTTTCCGTTCCGGAATAACGAACTAAAACCTTTCCGGCACTGCCGAGGCTTTTTTCACATTGAGCGATGGTTTCTTGCACTTGCGGGAGTGTTTCTAAAAGGGGCTTAGAGGCAACCTTTACATTAACCAACGCTTGAGGATAACGGATCAATTTTGACACAAGATCGGAGAGTTTTGTGCCTGTTTCAATCATAATGCGCAGCACTTGCAGGGCAGTCACTAATGCATCACCCGTTGTGTTGTAATCCAAAAAGATCACATGACCGCTTTGCTCTCCCCCCAAGTTTGCTCCATGCCGCTGCATTTCCCGAATGACATGGCGATCACCGACTTTTGCAGGAATAAATTCGATTCCCAATGATTCGAGGTGGTGGATGATTCCCAAGTTTGTCATCACCGTTCCTATTACTTTGTTATTGCCTAAGAACCCCTGTTTTTTCATATCTTCGGCACAAATAGCAAGGATCACATCCCCATCGACAAGCTGCCCCCTCTCATCGACCATGATAATGCGGTCGGCATCTCCGTCCAAGGCAATACCGACGTCGGCACTATGGTCAAGAACGCTCTTTTGGATAAGCTGCGGATGAAGAGATCCGCACCCGTCGTTGATATTGAAGCCATCGGGATTAACGCCATAGTCAAAGACTTCAGCATCTAATTCTCGAAACACCAAGGGTGCGACTCGATAGCCTGCACCATTGGCGCAATCGAGGGCAATCGTTAAGTTTTTCAACGACATACGTCGAGGAAAGGTGGCTTTGACAAATTCAATATAGCGCCCTCCGACATCATTAATCAGGGTATTTTTTCCTATTTCCCAGTCAGCGGGACAACTATTTTCGAAATCATTGTTTCTGACTAGAGCCTCTACTTGTTTTTCCCACTCATCGGAGAGTTTAAAGCCCTCCGAGGAAAAGAATTTAATGCCATTGTCATAATAGGGATTGTGAGAGGCTGAAATCACAACACCGGCATCAGCACGATAAGCACGAGTGATAAACGCAACACCCGGTGTGGGTAGAGGCCCCATCATTAAGGTGTCGACGCCCATCGAGCAAAATCCCGCAATGAGTGCATTTTCGAACATATAGCAAGACAAACGGGTATCTTTTCCAATCACAACGCGATGTCTGCCGTCGTGCCGCCGAAATAATTTCCCTGCAGCCCGACCCAAAGCGAGAGCATTTTCCACCGTCATAGGAGGAATATTCGCTCTTCCCCTAACGCCGTCGGTACCAAAAATATTTAATGCTTTTTTTGATATCATGAAAAAGTTTACGATAATAATATAAATTATTATACATTAATTGACCTTTGAAGTAAATAAAAAACCCAAATATTAATGCACAACAGATGAACCTATCTCACTAAACCATTTTTGCCGATTTCTTGCCTCTTGGCGCTGATTTTGCGCTCAATTTTTCGCTCAACTTTCATAAGTCAAATTCATCCGGAAATTTAGGGAGCTGGATGTGAGAGCGGCCGTGAGCACGAACGAAAAAATTCTCTAACCCCATGGGCGAATTGTTAATGCGTTATGAGACCTTCAAACTGTAAAGGCTCGTTGCCTAATTCCATATTCAGTTTGATACACACCGTATGAGCTAGCAATTTTCTCCAAAATCGAGAAGCCT
>JBAUVX010000302.1:0-1810 GCA_049583465.1 Waddliaceae bacterium
CCATGAATCTAGCCAGTGATTTTTTTACAGTGATGCAGAAGGCTCTTGAGAAAAATGGAAGAGGGGTTACCATCTCTTTATGGCATGTCATTATGAAGGCCTGTATTGAGAAATTTTGTAGAGAAAACGCTCTTCAAAAAATTGCCTATGGCTATCAATTTGAAGATCTCCTTTCAAGTTTGTTACGTTCTAACCTCTTGGGGGTTTCATTTGGGGATTCCATGTATCAGAAAAAATGGGGTGACTTTAATCTGATATTTCCATTGTGGTCAGTCTCCAAAAAAGAGCTAACTATTTATTTAGAGCTAGTTGCTCCAAAACAACAAACCGTTCAAAGCAATCCAACGCGTTATGACCGTGGCGACCATAATCGAGATATTCATTATTTTCTGGCAGATATGATGTCGACACTTTATCCTGGGATTGGTTTTTCGCTCTTCTCAGCTCAGCAAGCCTTCAATCAAAGGTACAAAATCGATTCACACAAATTTTACAGCTGTTCCAACTGCCGAACCATTTTCACAGATTTTAATGAAGATAGTTTACCATCAGAGGGCATGTGCTTTGCATGTAACTATTTTTCTAAGGCTGGAGAAGTATCAGAAGGTGAATTACAGGCAACTTCTTCTAAATAAGCGCACTTACTTCTAGATATTTTTAGGACAAATGAGGATTGTCAACCACGCCAGCTGTGCGAAGTGGCATATTAAGCTGGTGGTCTAGGTTTCATGCATTGTCACCATATCATAGCTGTACGGCGGGTCGGGCGGGTACGGTCCATACTCATGATAGAGGTCCCCTGGGATGACCTTCAGGAAGTTCTTGTTGAATAACATATACAACTTTTCCGCAAATTTTACGCACTTGACTGGAAACAACTGGCGAAAAGGAACATCATCCAGTTTGGAGAGGCCTGAGTCAACTCAGAAAGAGAGTTTATAGATGATTTGCTAGTTGATTTCATCAGGAATATGGCTGTAGTGATCAAGAGAGTTTTGTATGTCATGATACAGTTCAATATTCATATGATCTGCACAATATCTCGGGAAAACAGAAAAATACTGCCGTTTCTGAGGTAACTGTTTCCCCACACCACCATAGTGGGGTGAAAAGTTGGTTATGAACAGCACGTCATGTTTTGCAGGCTTCTTTGCTGAGGGTATGGGGGACATGTGTCTGATCAATAACTTTATATAATCTAGATCGCTTTGCAAATTACTGGGGTTGGGTGGCCTATTAATATCTATGAAAATAGCATGAGGGATTCCTTTTTCCTTTTTCTTCTCCGCGTTTTTCAGGAGTTTGGCTATTCGCTTTGCCTTGGTATCAGCAGGATCCAACTCTCCCGCCTCATGAAGTACACCTTTTCGGTGTAAACTTTTGGCCTCAACTGTTAGCTTTAATCCTGTTTCAGTGTGGATAGCAATGAATTCACCTTTCGGTTCGCCTTCACAGCAGGCTTCATACCAATTTACTTCGTAGCCCGCCCTTACCATGATCGCAGCAATCGCAACCTCGTACCGAAACGATTGAAATGTTCTATTTTTAATCATTTTTTCGACGATGGTATGTGGTAATTTATTGTGTATCTGAATACAATAAATGTCCCATCCCAAGGAAAGCAGAGCTTGTTGTGGTCCATCAACCACAGTCGAAAAAACTTGTCCATGAGTTGTGTTTTCTACCAGCAGTTCCCGTTGGAATAGATAAAGCATGAAATTCTACAAAATATTTTTTTTGTAAGAATATGGACAAAAGGAATTCCATAGCTTTGTATCGAAAAGCTTTGATAAGATCAGATTTGAATGTT
>JBAUVX010000303.1:0-6809 GCA_049583465.1 Waddliaceae bacterium
GTAATATCCACCCTTACTCTACTGTCTCTGTGTTTTACACTAACAACCATGCTTTAAATGAGTGGTGAAACTAGTACCTGCGCATTATCAACCGAAATCGCAAAATCGCAATTCGCCCATGGCGTAATGAAGGATAAACCTATTATATAGCCTCGAGCAAATCGGAGAAAGAAACAAAGCTTTAGGCAATTGGCTTTTTGTTTTTCTTCGAAGTGATGAGGGTTGTACAGTGCCCGCACCGTTTTGCCGACGAGGGGATGTCCATGCGGCATTCCGGACATTTTTTTGTTTGTAAATCTGTCGGGTGTTCCCGCTTTAAAATACCGACGGCTTTCACGGCAATAAATATTGAAGAGGAAATAATTGCAAAGTTGATGAGTGTATTGAGAAAAGCTCCGTAATGGATGGAGACGGCTTCCGTTGTTTCTGTACCTTTTTTGAGCGTCAAACTCAACTCGCTAAAGTCGACGCCGCCAATGAGGAATCCAATTGGGGGCATGATGATATCGTTGACTAAGGAGTTGACAATTTTTCCAAAAGCGGCTCCGATGACAATCCCGACAGCCATATCGATAGCGTTTCCTTTGATGGCAAAGTCTTGAAACTCTTGCATGATCGATTGTGTTTTTTTTAAGACCATTAGGGACGTCCTTTGCCGCTGTGTTCACCTTTGTGAGCATCGAGAGCTTATACGATATCCGAGACGAGAGGGTAAAGTCAACAAAACCTTGATTTTTCTACTAGGGTAGTGGTAAAAAATTTAAATGATCAACTTTACAAGTGTGTTAATCTTTCCCATGGCAAAACGTTTGTTAGCTTCAATCGTGTTGATGGCAGTTTTTTCAGGATGTATGCGCTACGGCATGCCTATGGTTACCGAATCTCATCCGGCATGTCCAGACGTAGACACCTATCAAATGGAGCTCTCTCCCATCTTAGACATCGATCCCGGCGATTTGCCGCCGGTACCTAGTGATGAGGCGTACTGATGCCGTCGTGTCGGGTAATCAAACAACGACTTGTGTATTTTGTGATCTCTTCTGCATGTTTTTTCTGCGGGTGCTGCAGAGTTAACACAAATCTTCAGCCAATGGTTGAAGAGATTCAGCAAGATGTTCTTGCACGGACCGGCCACATGCCGGCTCTTCCTTGCTCAGATCAAGAAGAAGCAAGCGTCCTGAGCATCGAACAGATTCTGGAACAGGAGCTGACAGTCGATCGCGCTGTTGCCGTTGCTCTTCTCAACAACTACCACCTTCAGGCGACATTCGCCGGCTTAGGAATTGCTCAAGCACAATTGATCCAAGCAGGTCTTTTGAACAACCCTATTCTGTCCGCATCTTATCGATATTCATCGCAACCGATCATCACGAATCTTATCGATATTGCCCTTATCCAAAATTTTCTAGATGTATTTTTGATTCCACTGAAAAGACAGATGGCCGCGTTTCAACTCGAAGCGGCAAAAGCCGGAGTCGCTGCCCAAATGCTGGATGTGATTGCAGAAACGAAAATTGCTTTTTACATGCTGCAGGCTTTAGAGCAAACGTGGAGTTTGAAAAAGCTCGTTCTTTTAAGTGCCGAGTCCTCTTACGATGCTGCCAAGCGGCTATTTGAAGCGGGAAATATCAGAGATCTCGAACTGACGGCAAATCGCATTTTTTACGAACAAACCAAACAAGAACTTGCCGATTTAGAAGCCGATGTGCTGGAAGCAAGGGAGAGACTCAACGTCTTAATGGGGCTGTGGGGTGACAGAATTGCCTGGACAGCCTCAACGTGTTTACCGACCCCTTTTGAGGAGAAATCAGACTGGGATGATAGTGAACGGTTAGCCATCGCAAATAGCCTCGATCTTGTCATTGCCCGAAAGAATATCGACGCGGCAGCGACAGGATTTGGCATCGACACGACGCGGATCGTTTTTCCTCAAATCGGTTTCGGTCCCAGCTCGGAGAGGGATGAGGGAACATGGTTTGTTGGGCCGGCAATCGGAATAGGGATTCCGATTTTTGATTGGGGACAGGCCGTTTCTGCAGCTGCACGAGCAGAGATTTTGCGTCAGTGGAATGAGTATGCTGCTCTGGCTGTAGAGATTCGTTCTGCAGCGCGAGCAACACGCATACGCCTCCTTAATGCTCGCAGGCAAGTCCAATATGATCAACAAGTGAGTATTCCTCTTGTCGAACAGCTCACTTCCCTTACATTGTTGCAACACAATGCCATGCAATTGGGAGTCTTTGACCTGCTTTCTGCGAAGACAGCAGAACTTGAGAAAAAGATTCGTTCTGTTCAGCATCTAAGAGACTATTGGATAGCCCGGACTCAACTGGAGTCGATTGTGAACGGATATCTTCTGAAGAGCAACGGCGGCATTCCTATGGCGCCAAATAAAGGTAAAATTGCTATGAAAAGGCCCGTATGAATCGATTTCTTTACCTCTTTCCCACGCTCCTCTTCTGGTGTTTCGGCACGGTTTTTTCTGATGTCAACATCGAGCTTGCTTCAGAGAAATCCTACCCCCCAAGACCGTGGGAAAAAGCTGCACAAGAGCGGCTGCCTCCGGGCGAGCCGGGCAAAGATTATACCCCCGCAGTTGTTCCCAATGGAGAGAGAGCCGAGTATCGCATCGTCGATGGGGTCAAAGTCTTTCATCTGATTGCCGAACCGATTGAGTGGGAGGCGGCTAATGGCCTCACCGTGCATTCCTGGGGATATAACGGAACGCCCGGGCCATTAATCGAAGTTGCTGAAGGAGATCGGGTGCGTATTTATGTGACGAATAGGCTCCCGGCGCCGACCACGATCCATTGGCATGGCGTATTGCTCCCATGCGGGATGGATGGAGTCGCTGCCTTAACGCAGCCGGCAATTCCTCCCGGTCAAACGTTTCTTTATGAATTTATTTTCCCCGACAGTGGCACGTTTATGTACCATCCGCATCGCGATACGATGACACAAGAGGGGATGGGTTTATTAGGAATGATCATCGTTCATCGTCGAGAGCCCGATCCTCGAAAAAGACCTGATCGGGATTTTTCGATCATGCTTCACGAATGGAGTATCGATGTAGGAACCTCAAGGCCTTTTCCTTCAGCTTCCTCGGGCTTTAATCTTTTCACGATGAATGGAAAGGTGATGCCGGCAACAGAGCCTCTCGTTGCTAAACTTGGCGATAGGGTTTGGATTCGGTTTGGGAATTTAAGCGCGATGAATCATCACCCGATTCACTTGCACGGACATGAATTTCACGTCATTGGAACCGATGGGGGATGGGCTCCTGACAAATCGGTATTGATTCCCCAAGCAACGATTTTGGTTCCTGTCGGTGCTGCTAAAGTGATCGAATTTATTGCGGATAATCCGGGAGATTGGCTTTTTCATTGCCATATGACCCATCACATGATGAACCAAATGGGTCATGATTTTCCAAATATGCTTGGAGTGGATGTTGGAGATTTGGATGAAAAAATCCGACAGTTGATTCCTGGGTATAAGACGCTGGGAACGACAGGAATGCACGACATGACAGAATCGGGGCTGCCGATTCCCCCCAACAGTATTCCTATGCTCGGTTTTGATGGGCAATTTGGAAACACCGTGTTGGGCGGCATGGCAAATATTTTAAGGGTAAGAGAACATATCGATACTTATGAAGATCCCGGCCCCTATCAATTTCCTGAGGGCTCTGTTGCAGGTCCACCGACGAAAGAAGAATTAGAACGAGACGGAATCACTCTTAAAGGATGTGCTCAGTTTCTATAAAGCATTGGGAGTTAACGTGTCATTTAGATACGTGCAATAATCCATTTTGAAGATGATACTGTGTATCACAGAGGTTAGCGAGTTGTTGGTCGTGAGTGACGACAACAAGTCCCTTGTCTTCTTGTTTTACATAAGTTAAGAGAAGATCATGAATGATTTCGGCGTTCTTCTTATCAAGATTACCCGAAGGTTCATCTGCGAAAATAACGTCCGGGTCATTGCACAGCGCCCGGCCGATTGCGACACGCTGCTTTTCTCCTCCGGAAAGCTGCCTGACATTGAAGTATGCCCGGTCGGTCAAACCCACAAAGTCCAACCGATCCATTCCTCTCTTTACAACTTCAGAACGGGTTGCCCCCTTGTAACGGCCAATGCGGGCCGGCATGAGAATATTTTCTAAAACAGTATAATCTTCAAGAAGATGGAATGACTGAAACACAAAACCCATGTGCAGATTTCTGAGCAGGGTTTTTTTGTAACGAGAAACATCATATCCGGCGACCTTTAACCCTCCTTGGCTGTAACTCTCCAAGGTCCCCAAAATGTGTAATAAGGTGCTTTTTCCTTCTCCGGATCGACCTGTAATCGCCACGCTTTCTCCATAAGAGACGTTCAAATCGACTCCCTTTAAGATGCGAATCTCCGTAGGAGAATCAAACGTTTTATGGAGATTTTTTGCTTCTATTAGAAATTGCTTCATTCAGACCTCAAAATTGCAGAGGGTCGTATCAAACATGCTTTCACTGCCGGGACGATGCCTGCAATCAAAGAAACCAGCGAAGTTGCCAGCAAGACACATGCCAGAGCTTGAAAGCTGACTTCATTCGGCATGGTTTCTCCAAAAAAAACGGGATTAAAGGCATCAAACCCTTGGATTCTGCTAATGAGATTAATTAAGGCTTGTAAATGACGCAGTGTTAGTAGAGCGACTGCCGTCCCCAATAAACCGCCGACTAGCCCTATCACAACGCCGCATAGACCAAAGATGGCGGCAATGCTTGTTGGAGAGGCCCCCATGGAACGGAGGATTCCAATTTCGCTTTTTTTGTTGTTAACCAAGATAATCAGCATAGAAACAATGTTTGAGCAAGCAATAATGATGATCACCATAGAAATGAGTGTAAACAAGTTCCCTTCGCTCCGAATTTGTTGAAGAATGTCTTTGGTAAATTCATACTCTCGAAACGTTTCCACTTTCCAGTAGGCATCGATCCCCGCGTTTCGAAAAGCCTCTTTTATATGTTGTTTCACCGATTCCGTTTGATCAAGATGAGGAAAACGGACATTGATCCCATTAGTTAATCCTGTATTTTCTTGAGGGTAGGCCGAACGGATCATCGCGGTGATTTCCGGGTTAACGAGAATGACTTTATTTCCTATTGGGAAAATTCCGGGATCATGGAAGCCGGCAACAATCACAGGGATCCTTTGTTCTTGTACCGCACTGACGGAAGGCGTTTGGTAGAAGAGGTAGCCCTGATTGCCGATCTTTGCTCCTGCATCGCGATAAGCTCTGGGAAGAAGAATGGCCTCTCCAATCGTGGAGTCATGGGGAAGTGCTTGGGGAATGCGAGCATGAAGCAACAGGTTTTCCCAATCGCCTTGAGCATCGCGGCCCATTTTCTTTATCAGACGATCCGCCTCCTCTTTATTCACAGGTAGTAGAGCCTTGGGAAGAGTGGGGTTGGTAGGATCATAGGAGCTGAGGTAAGACGTCTGTGAGATGGTTAGGGGATGATCGTCGCTCTCTTGCTGCTTGTCGTGAACGAGGTTCAAACGGATGTTTGCGATTGTCATTTCAAACTCTTTAGCTTCAAGGCCTCCAATGTTGGGAATATGCTTAATGGAGGCGAAGGCAAGCTTCACTAAATCTTTTAATTTGCCGTCTTCGTCGGTATCCGGTGTCGGCCACGTTTCGGGAATTTCCTGGTCAAATTGGGGATCATAAGGATCGGTGAGAGTAGAAGCTAGTTTTTCTCCGATCGACTTGAGGGTATAATCACTGTCGGCGCTGATGCTATCGATGAGGTAGTAATGCGAACGGTAGTAGTTTTCCGTCGGTATGACCCTTGCAGGGGCTGTAAGGGCAATGAGTTTCTGAGTCCAGCTGTTTTCGAGTCCGTGGATCACGGACAAGAAGACAACTAATAGCCATACGACAAGTGCAATGACAAGAATCGAGATAAGGCTGATAATTGAAACAGACAACTGTCGCCAACGGGGTATGAGATATTTTAAGGCGACGGATAGTTCAAACATCAATCTTATTTTGTTTCTTTGAACTCAACATGTTTCCGAACCACGGGGTCATACTTTTTGAGTACTAGCCGATCCGGCGTCTTTGTCTTATTTTTAAAGCTATAATAATGATAGGGACTTTCTTGGCTTTTTAATTTAATTTTTTCTCGCTTGCTTGCCATGGCAGACCTCCACTTCTAGGCATAGGAATCCTATCTTAGCTAAAGAAAACATTTAATTTCAAGAAAAATAAAGTCTAACCAGGTATTATTGTAAAATAATTTTTTGAGTTGGAATTTGACACATTTTTCCCTTCCTAATTTTTAAGAGAGGTGAGGCAATCAGCAATCGATATTTCTTTTTGTTTGCCCCGGGCTGTTCGGTGTAAGAAATGAAGTGGATTTTTAGATATTTTTTCTCCTGACTTTGATGGGCTTCGTAGGGAATAGCCTTGTGCTATTTCCAAGAAGCGAAGCAAATTCAGGAGGGAAAAGGTCAAAAATACACTCGTTTTCGAACTCACGTTGATTTAGGCTATGTGCAGATCCACACGTTTCCCGACGGCTTTTGCCACTTCGCAAAGAGTCCTGAGAGTTGATGGCTGGTTAGGATTTAAAAGCCGATTAATCGATGAACGACTTGTTCCCATTATCTCTGCAAGTCGCGACTTTGTAATTTTACGCCATGGGCGAATTGCGATTTTGCGATTTCGGTTGATAATGCGCGGGTACTAGTTTCACCACTCATTTAAAGCATGGTTGTTAGTGTAAAACACAGAGATACAGAGAGCACAGAGAGAAAGGACG